>NZ_JBFVFE010000003.1:0-155746 GCF_052728615.1 Mariniflexile sp.
CTAGCCTTGGCAATATTATCAAATAATAAAAAATTTGGATTTTGATATTTTCGTAATTCTAAAATAGCGTTTAATAAATGCTTATGAAGGTAAATTACAGAGGTTTCAAAAGATGTGTTTTCACAAATAGTATCATATTCTTGTCGAACCAAATCTGCTGTAATATTTTTCTTTTTTAGAATAATGTTATACAGCTTCTCGAAGTTTGATGTGGAGTTCATCATAGAACTACTAATGGATTTCTTTTCAGCCTTTGTTAGCGAGTTTATTAAATATATTAGAGATTCAGTTTTTGTCATCTTAGAAAATAATTATATTGAATATATTTTATTTAAATAATTGTTTTTCAGTATTTTGTTTAAAATAGCCTTTGTTTAAAAATATAAAAATAATTTATTTTTTGATGATTATTGGTGTTTATTTCAAATATATTTGAGAATAAACATATTGATTTTGAAAAAAAATATAGGAATAATTGTAGGTGTTTTGCTTTTTATTATCATTCTGCTTTTGCCTACTCCAGATGGTATGAGTGATGTAGCGAAAGCTGCAGCTGGCGTAGTCGTGCTTATGAGTGTTTGGTGGATTACAGAAGCTGTTCCTGTTTATGTAACTGCTTTTGTGCCTCTAGTGCTATTTCCCTTTTTTAATATATTAACACCAGCAGAAACGGCTTCAAATTACGGGCATAATTATGTGCTCATGTTTTTGGCAATCTTTTTTTTGGCTAAAGCTATAGAGATTCAAAACTTGCATAAAAGGATTGCTTTGAAAATTTTAAGTTTTTTTGGCACAAGTCGTTCGCGTATTATTTTAAGCATGATGGTGGCTACTGCTTTTATATCCATGTGGATTGCCAATATAACAACTGCCTTAATGATGCTTCCTATAGGGTTGTCTATTATTGAAAAAGATGAAAATATTACTGCGGGTAAAAACCGTTTTGCACCCGCTTTGATGCTTGCTATTGCTTATTCTGCTTCCATAGGTGGGCTTGCTACTCTAATAGGATCTCCAACAAATATGATTTTTATTGGCATTTTTGAAAAGCTTTTTCCTGATGCTCCGACATTCAATTTTTTTAAATGGTTAAAAATAGGAATGCCTGTTGTATTTATATTTCTACCTATATTTTGGTTGTTTATAATCAAGTATTTTAAAATTGATGGTAAATTAAGTGATAATTTAAATGTGGTTAAAAAAGAATTAGTAAGTCTGGGTGCTATGAAATTAGGCGAAAAACGTGTGCTATTTGTAGCTGTTTTTACAGTTTTAGCTTGGGTTTTTAAAGATGCCATTTTTATTGGAGATTTACATCTATACGGTTGGACTGAATTGTTTGGCGTTTCAGGAAGAATCCATGATGGCACTATAGCCATGACTTCAGCAATATTATTATTTATTATACCCGCCAATAAAGAAAGGAAATTATTAAATTGGAAAGAGGCTAGTCAAGTGCCTTGGGGAGTTGTTATTATTGTTGGTGGTGGCTATGCAGTTGCTAATGGATTCGATTCTACTGGTTTGGCGAATTGGTTAGGAAATCAACTCACTTTTGTGAGTAATTTTTCTTTTTTCACCATTCTAATTGTTATAATTGCGTTTGCTTTAATATTTACAGAATTTAATTCTAATACAGCTAGTGCAAATATTCTTTTACCTATTCTGGCAAGTACAGCTTTGGCGGCTCACATGAACCCGTTGCTTTTCATGATTCCGGCAACTGTGGCATGTTCGAGTGCATTTATGATGCCAGCTGCTACAGGGCCAAATACTGTCGTTTTTGCTAGTAATCGTGTTTCGGTTCCTGAGATGATTAAATGTGGATTTTGGCTGAATATAATAACCATGATATTGTTACCTTTAATATTCTATTTTGTTATTATTCCGTGGCTTGGGATTGAATTAGAAATGCCTGTTTGGGCGTTGAAAGAGTAAAATAGTATTTAAACTTATTATGAAAAAAACCAATATATATTCTGTAGGAAATAAAGGCGAGAGGGTAAGGTCTGATTGTTTTATTACTTTAGAATTAAAAGAACAGGGTGGTATTAAAATAAATTTAGTAAGCAAGGTTAAATCTATTTACGGTAAACATATTGAGTCTATTTTTTTTGAGATTCTTGCTTTTTTTGAAATAAATCATGCTGTTTTAGATATAGAAGATAGTGGTGCTTTAGATTTTGTAATAGCAGCAAGACTAGAGGCTGTTATAAAACTTGTTAAGCCTAGCGATAAAGAATTTTTGTTAAATCAGATTTCACAAAATAAACTACCATCTCTAAAAAAAGGACCACGAGTTACCAGACTGTATCTGCCAGGGAATACACCAAGTTTAATGATTAATTCTGGTATTCATAAACCGGATGGTGTCATTTTAGATTTAGAAGATGCGGTCGCGTTTTCAAAAAAGCATGAAGCCCGTTTCTTAGTTAGAAATGCATTAAGAAATCTGGATTTTTTAGGTGTGGAAAGAATGGTTAGAATCAATCAATTTCCAGAAGGTTTAAAGGATTTATCATTTATTGTACCACACAACGTTAATCTTATTTTAATACCTAAATGTGAAAGTGCGCGCCAAATAACTACGATTATTGAGCATATTGAAAAAATTCAGAAAGCATCAAATTCCAATCATCCCATTTGGTTAATGCCTATTATTGAAAGTGCTAAAGGCATATTGAATAGTGTTGAAATTGCTAAATCTTCAGATTTAATTATAGGAATGGCGATAGGCTTAGAGGATTATACTGCAGATCTTGGTGTAAAAAGAACGCCGTTAGGTATGGAATCATTATTTGCAAGAATGCAACTTATTACAACATGCAAGGCATTTGGAATACAGCCTATAGATTCTGTATTTAGTGATGTTGAGGATTTGGACTCTTTAAAGGAAAATGTTTTAGCATCAAAAGCAATTGGTTTTGAAGGTATGGGGTGTATTCATCCTAGACAAATAGAAATAATTAGTGCGCATTTTGCACCAACTGAAGACGAAATAGAAGAGGCAAAAACTATTGTTTTAGCATTTAATGAAGCTACTAAAAATGGATTTGGTGTGGTCTCACTTGGTACAAGAATGATTGATGCTCCAGTAGTCGAAAAAGCCAAATTTATAATTGAACAAGCGATTGCTTTAGATAAATTGAATAAAAATTGGACCAGTATTTAGCTTAAGCGTATGGAAAAAGAGAATAATATACTTGTAAATGCTGTCAATAGGGAAGTGCCTCGTTTTGTAAACGGGCTTAAGGTTATCCCTTATAAAGGGGTTAATAAACACAAACCAGAAGGTTATAAGCATGCGCCTAGAATTCCTACTTGTGTAGACTTTCCGTCAGATGGAAATAAGCAGGTTTCAAATTTAAAAGATGCGTTAATCAAGTCAGGTTTAAAAGACGGCATGACAATTTCTACACATCACCATTTTAGAAATGGAGACCTTATAGCTAATCAAGTTTTTAAAATAGCATCAGAATTTGGTATTAAAGATTTAATTTGGTTTCCGTCAGCTTCTTTTGAGTGCCATTCAGAGCTTATTAAATATTTAGATAATGGTACAATCCATCATATTGAAGGCAGTTTAAATGGTACGCTAGGGCGTTATGTGTCTCAGGGAAAAATGAAAGGACTTGGTGTACTTCGCTCTCATGGTGGACGTTATCAAGCAGTTCAAGATGGAGAAGTTAAAATAGATATAGCGGTAATTGCTGCGCCAACAGCAGACGCTTTTGGTAATGCAAATGGTGTTAATGGACCTTCCGCATGTGGATTGTTGGGTTTTGCCTTAGCAGATTCTCAATACTCAAATAAAGTCATCGTAGTTACGGATCATCTTATACCTTTTCCCTGTTTGCCTTGGCAGATTCAAGGTAACTATGTAGATTTTGTTGTAGAGGTTGATAAAATCGGCATCCCAGAAAAAATATTATCTGGAACCACAGCCATTACAAAAAGTCCAGACCGCTTGTTTTTAGCGAAACTTACTGCCCAGTTCTGTGATCAAGTTGGTATTATTAAAAACGGATTTTCATTTCAAGCAGGAGCTGGAGGAACTTCTCTTGCAGTCGGATATTATTTTGCCGAAATCATGAAAAGAAAAGGCATTAAAGCACGTTTTGCTAGAGGTGGCAGTAATAAATTTTTAGTAGATATGCTAAATAAAGGTTTAGTGGAATTTATTTTAGATGGCCAAACTTTCGATTTAAATGGCGTTGATTCTATGAGGAAAAACCCAAACCATGTTGATACAAGTCCATTTACAAGTTATAATTTTCATGGAAAGGGAAATTTTGCTCAATTGGTAGATGTCGTTGTTCTAGGTGCTACTGAAGTTGATGTGAATTTTAATGGTAATGTAGTAACACATTCTGATGGTTTATTACTACACGGCTTAGGGGGCTGGCAAAACTGTTTATTCTCTAAGTGTACCATTCTGCCAATCCCACTGTTTAGAGATCGAATTCCGGTAATTAAAGATCAAGTTACAACAATATGTGGTCCTGGGGAGTTAATCGATGTTATTATAACAGAACGCGGTATTGCAATTAACCCATTGCGAACTGACTTAATTGAGCAAACAAAGGGTTTAGGATTGCCTATTAAAACCATTTATGAATTAAAAGAAGAGGCTGAAAGAATTTGTGGTGTGCCACAAAAACCAAAATTTCAAGATGAAGTAGTGGCTGTTATTAAATGGGTTGATGGTACAGTGATAGATGTTGTTAAAAAAATTATTGAATAACTATAATTAAGCCTATTAATAGGTTTTAAATTATTTTTTATTATAAAATATAATCATTTAATTTACTGAATATCATATATTTAAAATTAATTTAATGATTTTATATATATATTTTTAATACAATATATGTTATTTAATTATTAAATAAAACAATAGATTTATTGATAATAATATAACATATGGATAAGAAAAAAATACTTGTTGTAGGAAGTTGCAACACAGATATGGTTATTAAAAGTGACCGTTTGCCAACACCTGGTGAAACAGTTATAGGAGGTACATTTTTAATGAATCCAGGAGGTAAAGGCGCTAACCAAGCCGTGGCCGCAGCAAGACAAGGTGGGCTTGTTACATTTATTGCAAAAACGGGAAACGATGTTTTTGGGAAACAATCCGTAGAGCTTTATAATTCTGAAGGCATTAATACGGATCTCATATTATCCGATCCAAAAAACCCATCAGGAGTAGCACTTATAATGGTTAATTCACATGGTGAAAACTGTATTACGGTCGCCTCAGGTTCTAATGGTAATCTTATGCCAAAAGATATTGAAAAATTTAAAACTCAAATTAATAGTGCCGATTTTATATTGATGCAATTAGAGATTCCAATAGAGACTGTAGAGTACGTTTCAGAACTGGCTTTAGAAAAACAAACGCCAGTTATTCTAAACCCAGCTCCTGCAAGAAGTTTACCTGAAAAATTATTAAAGGGTCTTTATCTAATAACACCAAATGAAACCGAAGCTGAAATACTTTCAGGTATTAAAGTGACAGATTATGAAAAAGCAAAAGAAGCAGCCGATATTATTAGCGGTAAGGGTGTTGCAAATGTGGTAATTACCATGGGGGCTTTAGGGGCATTTGTGAAAGAAGGTAATCAATATTCTACTATTCCAGCAAATAAAGTGACTGCTGTAGATACTACCGCAGCAGGCGATTGTTTTAATGGCACATTATGCGTTGGTTTGTCAGAAGGTAAATCCATTACTGAATCTGTAAAGCAAGCAGTAAAAGTTTCAGGGCTTTGTGTTCAAAAAATGGGAGCACAATCTTCAATACCTTATAAAAAAGAATTATCGGTTATCTAAAAAATAAACTAATTAAAAATAAACTAAAAAAGAAGCATATGATACCTAAACTATTTTCTAAATCACCACGTTTTAAAACATTAGCATGCTTGCTAATAATTGTTTTTATAACAACTAATTTGTTCGCTCAAAATATTGATATAAGCGGCCAAGTAAAAAGTAATGAAGGTTTGCCACTTACAGGTGTTAATGTAATTGTTAAAAACTCACAAATAGGAACACTTTCAGATTTCGATGGAAATTATAAATTAAAAGCGCCTGTATCATCTACATTAGTATTTTCTTATCTAGGTTATAAACCTCAGGAAGTTTTAGTAACTTCTTCGAACACTACATATAATATTACTCTTGAAGAATCTTTAGAAGGTTTAGATGAAATTGTATTGATTGGTTATGGCCAATCTACAAAAAAGGAAAGTACTGGAGCCGTAACGTCTATTAAATCAGAGGAATTTAACGAAGGTTTTTTTACTGATCCTGTAGGGTTAATTCAAGGTAAAGTTGCAGGTTTGTCTATAACACAACCTAATGGGGCAGACCCGCAATCTGGTTATCAAATTCTATTAAGAGGTGCAAATACGCTTACTTCTGGCCAACAGCCTTTAATAATAATAGATGGTATGATAGGGGCAGACTTGCGGAATGTAAATTTTCAAGACATAGAATCTTTCGATGTATTGAAAGATGGTTCTGCGGCGGCAATTTACGGTACTAGAGGTACCAATGGTGTTATTATTATTACAACAAAACAAGCTAAAGGAGGAAAGAGTACTTTTGAATATTCTTCTCAAGTCTCCACTCAAATAAATCCACAAGGTGTAGAAAATCTTACAGCAGACGAGTTTGTAGATGCTATTAACAGATACGAACCTTCTAAAACAGGTAGTCTTTATGGCAGTAAAACAGATTGGTTTGATGAGGTTACAAGATCATCTCCAATAAGTACACAAAACACTTTTTCAGTTTTTGGAGGAGATGAGCGTTTCTCGCATCGTACTTCTGCTACATTCAATACCAGTGAAGGCTTGCTGAAAAGGAATGAAACTGAAAGGTTATTAATTAAAACAAATATCATTACCAGCATGTTTGACGATATCGTTAAATTCAACTTTAATATAATTAGAGGAAGTAGAAAATACAGTCCTGCGAATTATGATATTTTTAGACAAGCATTTATTCAAAACCCTACACAACCTGTGTTTGATGATAGTGATCCGGATACTGGAGGTTACTCATTCGTGCCAGGTATAGATTATTATAACCCAGTAGCTTTGTTAAATGAAAGAACCAGAGATGGCAAAACCAACGATTTATATACAAATTTACGTATCACTACAAAAATTACAGATAACTTAACTTGGGATAATTTTATATCTGAACAAACATCAGAATGGGAAGATAATTCGTATAGGACTAACTTTTATCCAACGTCTTTAGGAGCTGGTGGAGAAGCCGAAATTTCAAATGGAAGAACTACAGATGTTCAATTTGAAAGTATTTTGAATTACAACAAGGATTTTGGAGATCATAACTTAGGACTTATTGGGGGATATTCATTTCAGGAAAATATATTTAATAATTCTTTTTTGAGTAATACAGAATTTGATTCAGATACTTTTTTGTATAATAACATAGGTGCTGGTTTAGGGCTTTCTGAAGGAAATGCTAGTGTTGGATCTTATAAGAGTAAAAATACATTAATTTCATTTTTTGGAAGGGCTACTTACAATTATAAAGATAAATATTTGCTATCGGCTTCACTTAGACGAGAGGGTTCATCTAAATTTGGTAATAATAACAAATGGGGTCTTTTTCCTGCTGTAAGTATAGGTTGGAGAATTAATGAAGAGCAATTCTTAAAAGATGTGGATTGGGTAAATGGTTTAAAACTGCGTGTTGGTTATGGTGTTACTGGTAATCAAGCTTTTGATCCGTATCAATCCCAGATTTTATTAAGACGCGTTGGAAGCATATTTTATAATCAACAATGGATTAATTCTTACGGACCAGGGCAAAACCCGAATCCTGATTTAAGATGGGAAAAGAAAATAGAATATAACTTTGGATTAGATTTTTCTGTCTTCAACCAAAGGTTAAGTGGTAGTATTGAATACTACGAACGTAAAACAGAAGATTTATTATGGAATTTTGATGTGCCTGTACCACCGTATTTGTTTAACCAATTATTTACAAATGTTGGTACAATTAGTAACAAAGGTCTAGAGCTAACCTTAAATGCTTTGGTTGTGGATACGCCAAATTTTAAATGGAATACCACATTTACGGCAAGTACGAATAAGAACACTTTAGATAGAATTTCTAACAGTGATTTTACGCAAACCTCTTATGAGCGTGGCTTCTTAGGAGGTTCTGTAACTGTGAATACACAACGTATTGAAGAAGGTCAAGAACTTGGGTCTTTTTACGGCCCTGTTTGGCTAGGTGTAAGTGAGGATGGTGTAGATATTTTTAAAAATCAAAATCCACTAGGGGAAGTTGATAAGAGCGATTGGGAAAAAATAGGAAATGCAAATCCAGATGCTATTCTTGGTTGGAGTAACGCATTCGATTACAAAAATTGGAATTTAAGTTTTGCAATGCGTGCAGGAATTGGTGGAGATGTATTAAATGCATACAGGTTGTATTATGAATCTTGGAGCGTTATTGGACTTAGAAATGTAGTCCGAACTCAATATGAGAATCCAGAATTTACAGGAAATATTACATACTCTTCAAAATATATTGAAGATGCATCATTTCTAAAAATGGATAACATAACACTTAGTCATAATTTTAATATAAAATCAAGTTTAATATCAAGCCTTAGCATATTTGGTTCCGCTCAAAATGTCTTTACCATTACAAAATACAACGGTATAGATCCTGAAGTTAATTTAGGAGGTATAGAGCCAGGTATCGATGCTTTATCATATTATCCAAGAACAACTACCGTTGCTTTTGGAGTAAACGTAAAATTTTAATAAAAAAAAACTATCATGAAAACGAATATTTTAAAAATAGCATGCTCAGTACTCCTAATTGGTTTAGGGTTTTCTTGTACTGATCTATCTGAAACAGTGTATTCAGAATTAGAAGCCAATAAATTTTTTAATAGTGAAAAGGACTTGGTAGCATATACTGCTCGTGCTTACACTAAATTACAAAAGTATCCTGGCGAACAATATTTATGGGCACTTAGCGAAAATGCATCAGATGAGTTGGTGATTCCCGCTAAAGACAATGGGGATTGGTATGATCAAGGCCGTTGGGAGATGATCCAAAAACACACCATGAACAGTTCTACAGCAAATAATAAGATTCTACAAAGGTCTTGGGATAATGTGTTTGGTGCTATTGGTGATTGTAATGAAATTCTATCTGTAATAACACCTATTGAATTTGATAGTAAAGCACGTGTTGAGGGAGAAATTAAAATCCTTAGAGCTTTTTATTACTACTGGGCTATAGACAATTGGGGGAACGTACCATACTCGGTGGATTTTGGAGAAGTAGAATTGCCAAAACAACCTGGGCGTAAATTTATTTTCGATTTTATAGTGAAAGAAATTACCGATAATGTAGGGGCGTTACAAGAAACTCCTACTCCAGAATACTACGGTAGAGTAACGCAAGGTATGGCTTATACGCTATTAGCTAAAATGTATTTAAATGCTAAAGAATGGACTGGTGAAGATAAATTTGTTGAAGCCATAGCAGCTTGTGATGCTGTTATTGCAACAGGAGGCTATTCTTTAGAGAATGATTATTTTGCTAATTTTAAAGTTAAAAATGAAAACTCTTCAGAGAATATTTTTGTGATTCCATTTCATCCTAGTCTTACGGGAGATGGTTTTTATTGGGGGTATTTGTCATTAAATCCATCTAGTAAAAAATCTTTTGACATGATTGCAGATCCATGGGATGGTTTTGTAGTACAACCAGATTTTTTCGCAAAATATGATGTTAGCGATTTAAGACGCAATTCATTTTTATTTGGACAACAATTTGATAGCAATGGTAACCCTATAGTAGATGGTGGGGAAAATTTTATATACACGCCAACTATTGCAGATTATAATTCAAGAAAAAAATGGGAAGGTGCCAGAATTGCTAAATACGAGTATCAAAAAAATATAAATTATGGAGCCGATATGGAAAATGATTTTGTTCTTTTCAGATATGCAGATGTACTTTATATGAAACTAGAAGGGCTTTACAGACTAGGAAGAGCTGGCGAATTTATTAATGATTCAGAGCTACAAAAAATACGAACTAGAGCTGGGTTAACACCTTATACTACTGGCGATCTGTCTGATACAGAATTGCTAGATGAATTTGGAAGAGAATTTGCTTGGGAAGGAAGAAGGAGACAAGACTTAATTCGTTTTGGTGTCTATGGCAATGCTTGGTGGGCAAAACCAGCATCTTCACCTAGCAAAAAATTATTCCCTATTCCACAATCGGCAATAAACACCAATCCAAACTTAACACAAAACCCAGATTAATAATGAAGAAACAAATCTCAATTTTAATATATCTATTAATACCATTTTTAGTTGTTAATGCAACTAATAAAAATGTAGATCCGCCATCGAAATTCAAATCAATATCAGTTGATGAATTAAGAGATAAGATAGCAGGCGCTTGGATAGGTCAAATGATAGGGAATATCTATGGCCTACCACACGAAAATAAATATATAGATGCTCCAGGAAAGGAGAATTGGCCATATGGTTATACAAAGAACCTTGATAAGCTCAAGCAATACAATGGTGCGTTTTCTGACGATGATACTGATGTAGAGTATATGTATTTGTTGAATATGGAAAAATATGGAGTGGAACCAACTTATGAACAAATAAGAGAGTCTTGGATGTATTATATCAGAGATCGTGTTTGGCTTGCTAATCGAGCAGCTTTAGGGCTTATGCACTATGGTTATACCCCTCCTTTTACAGGGAATAAAGAAATCAACCCGCATTGGTTTCAAATTGATCCCCAGTTAATAAATGAAATATGGGCTTACACAGCCCCTGGCATGATTGACTATGCTGCTCAAAAATCAGATTGGGCGGCTCGTGTAACGAGTGACGATTGGGGTACTGAACCGACAATACATTACGGCGCCATGTATGCAGCCGCTTTTTTCGAAAAGGATATTAATAAATTAATCGAAATTGGTCTAAATGCTCTACCGCAAGATGGAAGATATGCACAGACTGTCCGTGATATGATTGCCCTTCATAAAAAGTATCCAAAGTGGCAAGATGCAAGGAAAGAAATGGCATTAAAGTATTATATAAACGAACCTGACTTGACTAAGACAATTTGGAATGCCAACCTAAATGGGGCAAGTGGGATTTTAGCAATGCTTTACGGGAATGGAGATTTTCAACGCACACTCGACTTATCCTGTGCCATGGGTTTTGATGCGGACAACCAAGCAGCAACTGTTGCTGGATTGTTAGGTATTATTTCAGGATTTAAGGAATTACCTAAAGATTTGTACTTACCTATAGAAGGCTGGACGAAACCTTTTAATGATAAATACATAAATATTACACGTTATGATTTGCCAGATGCCAGTATTCAGGATATAATTGATAGAACGCTTGCAATGACCCTTAAACTTATTGAGGAAAAAGGAGGTTCAGTATCTGAAAATACTAAAACAGTAAAAATTAATACCAATGTACAGTTTAAAGCCCCGCTAGAATTCTATATAGGCCCTCCTGCAAAAATGGAAGTTAACCAACCTGTGGATTTTACATTCTATAGTGATGCCAATAAAGTATATAATTGGTCTTTAGTTAGTGGGGAACTTCCGCCAGGGACTAATTTTGAAAAAGGAAGGCTCAAAGGAACTCCACAAGAATATGGCGTATTCCCGATTAAAATACAACTGGACAATGGTAAAACCATTTTGTCAAAGACATTTGATTTATTGGTTAAAAACGAAAATCTTGCTAAAAAAACAGATTCTATAATTGCTAATGTTAACAATCTAAATGAAGCAGTTTTGGATTCGAGTTGGACAACTTTTGGTCATTCTATGTATGCCAAAACGCCTAAAATTATAAATGATGGTGTGTTTAACGGTGCAAATTCTGTCTTTTATAGTTTAGCTGCAAAGGCAAAAATACCTAAGGTCGATTATTATGGGTATGCATGGAATGAAGCACAAACCATGGATATGATTGTATTCAATACAGGTGGGATGGAAGAATTTGGAGGATGGTTTACATCCTTAAATGTTCAATACAAAAACAATGAAGGTAAATGGGTTGCTGTTGAAAAACAAAGTATAAATCCTAAATTACCAGAAACGGATATTATTTTCTTTCAACCGCATTTTGCAGAATACATTTTGACTTTTCAACCTGTAACGACAAAGGCAATCCGAATTATTGGAGATGCTGCTATTCAAGATCATTGGAATAAATACACTAAAAACGTATCAGGCTTCACGTCAATAACTGAATTAAGTGTTCATAATTCACAAAAATAAAAGTAGATATGAATTTAATAAAACATAATTTTTTAAAAGGACTGATGATTATCTTGATTTTTAGTGTTCTAGCATGTAATGATAAAACGTCTAAAATGTCAGATTCCAAAGATGTTAACGAAACAATTACAAAAGATTCACTCGTAATTTCTAAGCAAGAATTGCAGAACAAAATTAAAGGAGGATGGGCTGGACAGACCATAGGAGTGGTTTATGGAGCACCAGTGGAATTTAAGTACAATGGCTCTTTAATCGATGAATATCAGAATATACCATGGCATGAACATTATGTGAAATATTGGTGGGACAAAAAACCAGGGCTATTTGACGATATTTATACTGATTTGAATTTTGTAAGTGCTTTTGAAAAGTTTGGCATCAACGCTAGTTCTAAAGAAATAGCAGAACATTGGTCCAACACAGCATACCATTTAGCACATGCTAATCAAGCCTCGCGATATAACATTTTAAACGGCATTTTACCGCCAGAATCAGGTAATTGGAAAAACAATCCACATGCAGATGATATTGATTTTCAAATCGAAGCAGATTTTATTGGCTTAATGGCACCAGGAATGGTTAATAAAGCCACAGAAATAGCAGATAGAGTAGGCCATGTTATGAATAGTGGCGATGGCTGGTATGGGGGTGTTTACGTTTCGGCACTGTATTCATCGGCGTTTATTTCTGATAACCCAACTCAAATCGTTGAAAACGCTATTAAATCAATCCCAAAAGGGACTAAGTTTTATGAATGCATAAGCGATGTTATAGCATGGAAAAAACAATTTCCCGATGATTGGAAGCAAACTTGGTTTGAACTACAAAAAAAGTGGAATAAAGATATCGGTTGCCCTAAAGGGGTTTTCTTAGGGTTCAATATTGATGCTAAAATTAATTCTGCTTATGTAACAATTGGTTTGTTGTATGGAAATGCAAATTTTTCAAAATCTGTAGATATAGCCGCGCGTTGCGGACAAGATGCCGATTGTAACCCTGCAACAGTAGGTGGTGTGCTAGGGGTAATGACGGGGTACGATAATATTCCGGATTTTTGGTTGAAACCACTCCAAGAAATAGAAAAGGATAATTTTGAAAATACGGATATGTCTTTGAGTAAAGCTTATGATTTAAGTATGAAACATGCTTTGCAAATTATAAAGGATTCAGGAGGGAAAATAGAGCAAGACCAATTAACAATTCCATTAGAAGAACCTGTTGCTGTGGCCTTTGAGCAAAATTTTGAAAACACCTATCCCATTGAGCGAAAAAAAATAGACGAATCTTTTACGGATGAAATCAATTTTGAATTTACCGGTAATGGGTTTTTACTCTATGGAAATATGGCAAAACGATCAAAGGTTGATGTAAAATATATAGATAGGGTTTCTAAGCGTACTTATGGTTCTGAATCTTTTGGATTGGCAGAACCGGATGACCCTTATGTGGCATTGATGGAAGTTTACATAGACGATAAGTTAGAAGAAACTGTTAAGTTGCCTATGAAGAATTCGGCAAGAAGATTAGAACCCGCTTGGAAATATAACCTGCCGGAAGGTAAACACACTTTAAAATTAAAGTGGACAAATCACAAGCCTGAGTACGAATACAGGATTAATGATTTAATTGTTTTTTCAGAAAACAAACCAGTGAGCAATTTACCCATGTAAATAAATATGAATATGATAGCTAGATTTTTAAAATACGTTTTCTTCACAACCGCTATTGGCTTTTTAGTTAGTAGCTGCAATAAAGGGAATTCTCAAGTTTCGAAATCCAAAACACCTAGTGAGACTTATAAAGTTTTTTCAAAAGAGGAATTGAAAGATAAAATAAGGGGCGGTTGGGCAGGACAGACTATAGGCGTAACATTCGGAGGTCCCACAGAATTTAGATTTAAGGGGACCATGATTCAGGATTATCAAAAAATAGTTTGGCATGACCACTATATTAAAGAAACTTTTGAGGCAGATCCGGGACTTTATGATGATGTGTATCTTGATCTTACTTTTGTGAATATTTTAGAGAAAGTGGGACTAAATGCCCCTCAAGATGCATTTGCATTGGAATTTGCAAATGAAGATTATAAATTATGGCACGCGAATCAAGCGGCGCGATATAATATACTAAATGGAGTCATGCCTCCTGCTTCTGGCCATTGGATGAATAATCCCCATGCCGATGATATAGATTTTCAAATAGAAGCGGATTTTGCAGGAATGATGGCGCCTGGAATGACAAACACAGCCTCAGAATTTTGTGATAAAGTTGGTCACATCATGAATTACGGGGATGGTTGGTATGGTGGTGTTTTTGTTTCTGCCATGTACACACTCGCTTATGTGTCTGACGATATTGATTATATCATTTCAGAATCTTTAAGCACAATTCCTAAAGAAAGCCTTTTTTATAAAACGATTGCGGATGTCATTCAATGGCACGAAAAATACCCTGGTGATTGGAAGGAGACTTGGTTTGAGATACAAAAGACCCATTCATCAGACAAAGGGTGTCCTGAGGGGGTTTACAATTCTTTCGATATAGACGCTAGGCTAAATGCTGCGTATGTTGTAGTTGGTTTGCTTTATGGAGAAAAAGATTTTTTTAAAACCATGGATATTTCTACAAGATGTGGCCAAGATTCAGATTGTAATCCAGCTACTGCTGCGGGTATTTTAGGTGTGATGTCTGGTTACGATGGCATACCAGATTATTGGAAACCAGCAATAGAAGAAGTAGAAGGATTGAAATTTCCTTATATGGAGATTTCCCTGAACGAAGTTTATGATTTAACCTTTAAGCACAGTCTTCAGTTAATTCAACAAAATGGAGGAAAAGTTGATGGTGAAAATATAAAAGTAAAAATACAAAAACCTGAAGCAGTAAGATTTGAAGAATCTTTTGTTGGGCTTTTTCCATCCGAGGAACGCTATTTAAGACAGTATTATACTGATAAAAATATCAATATAGATTTTACGGGAAATGGTATTGTGGTTCTTGGAAATGTAAACAGTATTTGTAGTGTGCCGACAAGTGATTATGTAGCTCTTTTAGATGTTTATATTGATGGCAAAAAAGTGGAGCAGGTCAAGATGCCCTATGATTACATAGTTCGTAAATATGATATTTTTCACAAATACTTATTAGAAAATAAAGACCATCATGTAGAAATTAAATGGGTAAATAAAAACCCTGATTTTAGTATCTATATGAAATCCATTGTCATTTATGCTGATTCCCCAAGTATTTAAAAAGACAATAAACTAGAAAAGCTATGTATAACCTAGATTTAAAATATCGATTTTATAAACCCTTTTGGGTTTTTGCACTCTCCATAGCCATTTTTGGTTGTTCTAGTGACAGTTCTGTTTCTGAGCAGAACCCATTCCCAAAGGAGGAAGAGGTCCCGTTTTCGAGATTGCTGACTAATCAGAAATTTTATAGTACCATGTTAGGCGAAGATGTTAAATACGCCGTTTTATTACCTGATGGATATGATACATCGAAAGATGATTATCCTGTGGTTTATTTATTGCATGGTTTTGGCAATAATGAAAAGGCATGGTACACAGACGGCATGATACAGTATTATTCCGATCAATATAAAGGGGAGATTGCTCCTATGATTTTTGTTATGCCAAATGCCTATAATACATATTATGTCAATAGATATAATGGGAGATATCCCTTTATGAATATGCTTACCATTGAAATGGTTCCTGAAATAGATAAATTATTTAGAACGAAAAGTGATAAAAATAATAGAGCGGTCATGGGGTATTCTATGGGTGGTTATGGAGCATTGATTCTTCCGGCCTTAAATCCAAATGTGTTTTCAGTTGGTGTTCCTTTGAGCATGTCTTTTAGAACGGACGAACAATATATGGCAGAGCCACAAAGCGTTTATGATTATCAATGGAGTCCTATTTTTGGAGGAATAGGGGCAAATGGTCAAAATCGAATTACAGATTATTTTAAAAAACACAGTCCTTTTTATTTTTTTAAAGACCAAGGTGCAAGTAATTTTTCTAACCTAAAACTACTCATTGATTGTGGTGATGACGAGGAGTCGCTTTCGGTTACAAATGATAAATTACATACTGTGCTTAGAGATTTAAATATTTCTCATGAATATCGTGTAAGAAACGGCGGACACTCATTTGATTATTGGAAAAAATCTTATCCAGAAGCTTTAAAGTTTATTAGTGCTGCTTTTCAAGAAATGGAATATCCCATAGAGCCTGATCCAGCAATAATAGGGGAATCTATTAAAGAAACAGATTATGAAACCAAAAATGTTTCTGGAATTCAAATAAACATCCTTAAAAATAAAAGTTATGGCGATTCAGAAACTTCAAAATTCCCTGTTTTGTATTTTATACATGATACCAACGCTCGAACACCCGTAAATAAATTAAGCGCGTTGTCTCTATTAAATAATACCATGAATAATTTAACGATGCCATCTGCTATTGTTGTAGAAATTCCATCAACAAATGATTTGAGTTCAACTAATATAAAAGAAATAATTACTTATGTAGATTCTAATTACCGCACGTTTTCACAAAAAGAAAAAAGAATCTTGATGGGAAATTCAAAAGGCGGTCTTAAAGTGGCTCAATTTGTAAATGAAGAACCCTCTTTTTTCAATGCATGCTTTTTGTTTAGCGCCAATCTAACGGAAAATAATGTGTCTCCAACTCCAGGAACTTTTTATTATCTAGATATTACAGACGATAGCGAAGAATATACTGGTTATAATAAAATGTACGCCGCTATTAGAGAACAAAATATAGGTTATGAATATAGAGTAAGACAAGGTATAGATGGATATCAATCATTTTTAAACGGATTGAGTAATTCGCTTTCCAATCTTAGTAAAAAATTATAATTTAAAAAATAGTTAATGAGAACTTTCATAATAATCTTGCTGTTTCTTTTGCAATCCTCATTGGGTTTTGCACAGGATATGGTTGTTACTTATGAGGGTAAATCAATCGATAGTAAAATACTCAATCAACCCGTTAAATATTCAATCATTCTTCCAAAAGATTATTTTGAAAGCAAAAAATCGTATCCAGTTGTTTATCTTCTTCATGGATTAGGAGGAAATGATTATTCCTGGTTAGAATACGGCAGGTTGAGTCAGCATATAGAAGATGCGGTAAGCAAAAACAAAATCCACCCCATGATTTATGTGATGCCCGAAGGTTACAGAACTTATTATGTGAATGATTTTTATCGCAAATTTTTATATCAAGATATGTTCGTGAAAGAATTAGTTCCTTTTATAGATGCTAATTACAGAACGATTCCAAACAACAAAAATCGGGCTACTATTGGGTTTTCTATGGGCGGTTTTGGAGCTTTAATACTCCCTTTAAAGCATCCTGATGTGTTTTCTGTTGCTGTACCATTAAGTATTTCTGTACGAACCGATGATCAATATATGACAGAAGACCGTAAGGAATGGGACGACCAGTGGGGGCGACTTTTCGGTGGGATTGGATTGTATGGAGAAGAACGTATTACACCTTATTATAAAAATAACTCCCCTTTCCATTTATTTAATAAAGCGAACTTAAACCAATATAAAGATTTAAAGATTTTTATTGATAATGGAGATGATGAACAAACACTAAGCAAAAGCAACGAAGCCTTACACATATTATTAAGAGATTTAGATTTTGATCATGAATTTAGGGTAAGAAATGGCGGTCATACTTTTGAATACTGGAGAGCTTCTTTAATTAACGGATTACATTTTATTGATGATGCTTTTAATCAAAAACCATATCGTGGTGATGAAAATGACAATACAATAGACAGTACGTATATAGAAAAATCAACCTTGATAAATAATGGAGGATTTGAAGTTTTATTACCAAAAGATTATGAAACTTCTCAACGGTATTATCCAGTAATATATTTCACAGGAAAATTTAATGATGCTACTAAAACAAAAATAATAAGCAAAGTAAAATCGCAAACTAAGGTGGGCGAGTTTCCACCTAGTATTTCAGTTTTTGTTGATTTAGAGTCAGGATTAAATTTCGATTCGATTATTAAGGAAGCAAAGGCAAAGTATCGCATTAGAGATGGACGCCGGTTTCAGTCTATTATAGGATTTGATTCTAGTGGAGCTAAAGCATTAGATTATGCTTTGAAAACAGCCGATTTTACATCGTGCGTAGTATTTAATGCTCCAATTGATACGGAAACTTTAAATACCCGAAGCGATTCCCAAATTGAAGAATTAAAACGTAACTGGTTCTTTATTTCTACAACCGATAAGAGCAAAAATTATAAATCCAATGGTTTAGCACATATTATGATGAAAGCGAAAAATATATACCACGAATACCGAGTAGATCAAGGAGAAAGCACAATAAATTGGTTCTTAAAAGAACTTCCAAACGCTTTAGATTTTACACAAAAAAAAATTCACTATTAAAAGGATTACAAGTAAAAAATTAACTATAAACATAAAAACTAAAAAATTATGAAAAATTCATTAAAGTATTTAAAAGCGATTGCGATATGCTTCACTTTTATTTTCGTTTCATCTTGTACTAACGAAATAGACGGAACCTCAGAATACCCTTTCGTTCCAGATTCAAAAATTAAAAAATTAAGCTTTATTGCTAGTTGGGGAACAGAAAGTTGGGAATTTACTTATGACGATAATGATCGTGTAACCAGTATAGCTAATTCATGGGAGGGTGGTGCTCCCGATATGATTACATACGATTATTCTCAGGCTGGAAAATTAACAATTACAAAAGGTGGGTATGATACTAATTATACGCTTGACTCAGAAGGACGTGTAAGTAAAGAACTATGGAATAGTTCGGGAACAGAATATGCGGAATTTAAGTATGACGAAGTTACGGGTATTTTAAGTAAAATAATTGAGTATTATGGAGGTGAGGATCATTTAAAATACGAAAACATAATAAATAACGGTAATATTACTAATAGAATTAGGTATTATGACGATGGAGTAACAATTAGAGAAGATAGAGTATTCGAATACACTATTGCAAATAACCCAAGTGGTATTCAGCAAGTATTTACTGTAGATTCTCAATGGAAAAATACAGGAGGTTTATTTGGTAGTCCTACAAAAAAATTAGCCAAGAACTATGTAAGGAAAGTAGATTCAGACCCAGATTCTAGATATGGGGCGACTTTTGATTATACCTTCGATGAGCAAAATAGAGTAGCAACATTAACTAAAAATGGAACAAGTAGCGGTGGAAGCTTTTCTGAGTCATGGTCTTATACGTATTATGAAGATTAATTAAACGGCATGCATTTTAAAGAAAATATTAATATTTTTTAATAGAACTATTTAACTAAATAACCAAACTATGTTTATAATAGATAACTATATTTTAGCTGTATTCTTTTTAGTAATAACGATGTTGTGTTGGGGGTCATGGGCAAACACGCAAAAATTAGCTTCAAAAAAATGGGGTTTCCCTCTTTTTTATTGGGATTACACTTTAGGTGTTGTATTACTATCACTTCTTTTCGGTTTAACATTAGGAAGCTATGGAGATAGTGGGCAAGCATTTCTGCCCAATCTAGGAGACGCGTCATTAAGTGCTATATTTTATGCTTTTTTAGGGGGTGTCGTATTTAATATTGCGAACTTATTGTTAGTTGCAGCTATAGATATAGCTGGTATGGCAATTGCTTTCCCTATTGGAATTGGCATTGCTTTAGTGTTGGGTGTAGTTGTTAATTATATTGCTTTGCCTGTAGGAGATCCTGTTTTGTTGTTTGTTGGAGTTGGTCTCGTTGCATTAGCAATCATCGTAGATGCTTTAGCTTATAAACGGATTTCAAAAGGAGCAGCAACTACAAAAGGCATAGTTATTTCTTTAGCAGCAGGTGTTTTAATGGGTTTCTTTTATAGATTTGTGGCAGCATCTATGTCTTCAGATTTTTCAAACCCAATAGAAGGGATGCTAACACCATATACTGCTGTATTTGTTTTTTCAATAGGAATTTTTATTTCAAACTTTATTTTCAATACATTTTTTATGTATAAACCTATAAGTGGAGAAAAAGTAAGCTACAGTGATTATTTTAAATTAGGAACACCAAAGCTTCATTTTATTGGAATTTTAGGTGGTGTTATATGGTGTCTTGGTTTTATTTTAAATATGATCGCTGCTGGAGAGGCTGGTTTTGCTATTTCCTATGGCTTAGGGCAAGGAGCTACTATGATAGCGGCTATTTGGGGGATATTTATATGGAAAGAATTTAAAGATGCTCCTAAAGGCACTAATAAATTATTGGCTCTAATGTTTTTACTATTTATAGTTGGATTGTCATTGATTATTATGGCTAAAAACATATAAGTTTATGTAACCAGTATTAGAATATTTAAACGAACCCGTTTTAACAAAATAAAAACCAAAACACGAAATTTTTTATAGATACAGCCAACCTTGAAGATATAGCAGAAGTACAAGCTTTAGGTGTTTTAGATAGGGGCACGACAAACCCATCATTAATGGCTAAAGAAGGTATTACAGGTGATGAGAATATATTAGCATATCAGAAGATATGTAATATAGTTGAAAGCGATGTGAGTGCCGAAGTTATTTCAACCGTTTTTGAAGGTATGGTTTCAGAAGGAGAAGCTTTAGCAGCATTACATCCGTAGATTGTGTTAAACTTCCAATGATGGCTAATGGAGTTAAAGCTCGTAAGTACTTTTCAAATAAAGGAATCAGGACAAATGTAACTTTAGTTTTTTCAGTAGAACAAGCATTATTAGCTACTAAAGCTGGTGCAACTTATGTGTCTCCTTTTTTAGGAAGGTTAGATGTTATCTCTACAGATGGTTTGTATTTTATTTATGAAATAAGACAGATTTATGACAATTATGGTTTTGAAACTCAAATTCTTTCGGCATCTGTAAGAAACACAATGCATGTAATCAATTGTGCAGAAATTGGTTCAGATGTCAAAACAGGCCTTTATCATCAATTACAAGATTATTAAAAACATCCATTAACAGATTGTAGATTGGCCAATTTTTTGCGAATTATAAAAAATGAGAATTAAATTAAAGGATATTTAAAGATTTGAAGAAACCGCTTCAGATTAAAAAAGTATAATCGTTCATTTGTTGTTAAAAAGAAATGAGTTTCCTATTTAAGATAAATTCAGGGCAAACGCTTTTAAAAACTTTGTCATTATTAGTAAAAACAGTATATTAGCATGTCAAATGGTAGAAGGTCTGCCATATAAAAAAAATGACCACAAACGGGCCCAAAACAACTTCCAACTCATTATTTACCCAGTACTTTAGCACTTTGAAAGAACCTAGAAGAACCACGAAAGGCAATTTCCAATACCCACTGGAAGAGATTCTGTTTCTTACGATTTCATCCATTATTTCTGGTTGGCACGAAGACTGGGACGACATCATTTACTTTGGCGAGAACAATTTGGAATGGCTGCGGAAATTTTATCCATATAAAAACGGGATACCTTCGCACGACGTGCTCAATAGATTGTACAACAGGCTGGACACCAAAGAGTTCAACCAATGTTTCATGAAATGGGTCAGCTCCATTGCAACAAAAACAGAAGGCCGGGTAATTCCGATAGACGGCAAGACCGTTAGAGGAAATGCATCTAACCTCAACAGTTCCAAATTGCACATTGTATCAGCTTTTTGTACTAAAAACGCACTATGTTTGGGCCAGGTAAAAGTAGGCTCAAAGTCCAATGAGATTACGGCAATCCCAGAACTGCTGGACTTGGTCGCCGTAAAAGGGTGCATCATGACCATAGATGCAATGGGCTGCCAGAGAGCGGTCGCAGAGAAGATAATCGACAAAAAAGCCGATTATATTTTAATGGTAAAAGAGAACCAGTCCGAACTAAAAGAACAGATAGAAAAAGTTTTTCGAATCCAAAAACCGGAAAAAACCAATATCCAAGAAGACCTGGGACACGGAAGGATAGAAAAACGAACTTGTGAGGCCATCACAAAACTGGATTTTTTGGATACCAAAGAAAATTGGACGGGGCTGCGGTCGGTCATAAAAATCACCTCGGAAAGAACCATAAAAAAAACAGATGCGTATAGTTCTGAAACAAGATATTACATCAGTTCTTTACTTGGGGACGCAGCATTGATGAACAATTCCATACGTAGCCATTGGGCAATAGAAAATAATCTGCACTGGTCTTTGGACGTAACCATGAAAGAAGATGGGCAACTCAATTATGTCGCAAATGCCGCAGAAAACATGAATATGATGAAAAAAATGGCTTTGGGTATGATAGTCAATGAAAAAGCATAAAAAAGAGCAAGGCCAAAAAAATGAAAAAAGCATTGATGGACGAGAGTTACAGAGAATTATTGCTCAAAGTTTAAAAGCGTTTGCCCTGAAGATAAATTATACAAGGTATTTAATTGAAATAGTATCTTTACATACCCAAATACAATTTGCCTTCAAATATTTCTTTTTGCCTTTAGTGTACCATTAGGTGAGCCGTACTAATATGAACTACCTCGACCCAAGGGCACGAGATATCAATAAGAATTCCCTTTTTATTTCGACGCAAGTGTCGGGAATTAAACCCGAAAAATGATTAAAAGTGTTTAAAATACTGATTTATAGCGTGTTGTTAGATTACAAATAATCCTGTCATCCCGATATACCGGAATCCGGTTAAATACAAAAAATCAAGATGAGCTCTATAAATCAAATAAACTTAATAATGAACTGGTTTAAACTTTTTTCAATTGGAAATATTCATACCTTAGTTGAGTTTATAATTATTAACATTAAGACTATGAAAGTTCATTTAGTATTATTATCAATAGTTCTTTTCAATACCTCAATTGTTTCAGCGCAATGGACAAACAGATACCCAAAAGTAGATGGTTTTGGACACCATGTTTATTTGGAAGGCTATGAGCTACCTGTTTTAAATGCAGGTCCTACAGATCCTGCACCATCACCAAAAAACAACCAAATTGTATTTTCAGCAAAGGGATGGCTGTGGCTAATGGATATGGATTCCTCAAAAGCAAAAAGAATAACGTTTTCGTCTTACATGGATTCCAGTCCAAACTGGTCGCCGAAGGGTAATCAAATAGTATTTGTAAGAGACACTGGTTTAGATACTAAAATTGTTGTTCTAGATTTAATCTCAAATAAAGAAAGTGTACTGATAGATACAAAAGCTTTGGATTTAGATCCCATATTCTCACAAGATGGCAAGTTTGTTTATTATGCGTCTGCCGAAAATGGATCTATTGATATTTGGCGCATGGAATTATCAACCCTCGAGAAAAAAGCAATTACAAAAGAAGGAGACTTGGAGCGTCTTCCAATATTCATTAGCCCGGAAAAAGGAATTATTTATCTTAAGAAAAAAGGTTTTTCTTATGATTCTATAGAATTGCTAAACTTGAATAACGGAATATCGACACCTTTGGCGGAAGAAAATTTTACATCACAAGCTGCGTTTACGCTTTCGCCCGATAACCGTACTCTCGCCTATACTTGGCCCAAGGATGATTGTTATGAACTGCGTTTACTGGATATATTAATTCCTGAAAGCAACTTATTACTTACAAAAAGCAACAACTTACCCTTAAACCCGAAGTTCAGCAGTGATGGTAAATGGATATATTACAACGAATACAACAATGATGAAAGAGCAGAATTAAAAAGGATTAGTGTAAATGGTGGCTCTCCTGAGAAATTGGAAATAAACGATTGGAATTGGAACATGCCAACCGGGAAACTAAAAATTATAAGTAAAGTTGATGATGAAGTAAAACCTGCTAGGATGAGTATAACGGATGCTTCCGGGCATCCTATAATTCCTGAAACGGGCATTGTTCATTCAGACGGACAAAATGGAATGGTTTTCTTTTATTCCGGTGGAGAGATTGAAATAGAAGCACCTTTGGGAGAAGTAACCATTACTGCGGTCCATGGTTTTTCTACGGTAAAAACAATTAAAAATGTTATATTAAATGAGCCGGCAAACAAGACTGAAATCAATTTAAAACGTATTTGGGACGCCCGTTCGAATGGCTGGTATTCAGGCGACAACCACTTCCACCTTAACTATGGAGGCACTAACCAATTAGATCCGCCGGATATTGTTCTCGATCTAAAGGCTGAAGATTTAGATATTGCATTCCCTTTGTTGGCAAATCTAGGGAATAGGTTTCTACAACAAGACCTTTGGAATTGGAAACGTGAAGAAGCTCCTATAATCCAATTTGGGCAGGAAGTACGGTCACATTTTCTTGGTCACTTGGGATTAATAGGTACTAAGGAGCTTTATTGGCCTTGGGTTTGGGGGCCTAATTACGATATTTATGGACGTGATGACCGATCAAATTCAGAGCCTCTGCGCTTTGCCAGAAGTCAAGGAGCACTGGGAGGCTATGTTCACCCTGTAAGTGTTAGAGACCCGTTTAGCGAAAGTGGATCTAGACGAATACCTATTGCACTTATTGCCGATTGTGTTTTAGGCGAATCGGACTTAATGGAATTAGGCTGTTTATGGTCTGATGAAATTGGAACTGCTGCCCTTTGGCATCAAATTCTTAACCTGGGAGTCCCTTTAAACATATCGGCAGGAAGCGATGTGATGAATGATCTATATAGAACCATGGCCATAGGAGCGACCAGGGTTTATGTAAAACCTAAGGGGAACTTGACGGTTGAAAGCTATTTGGAATCTTTAAAAAATGGTAAAAGTTTTGTTTCCAATGGTCCTTTGATTGAATTTCGAGTACATGAAAAAGAAGTGGGCGATGTTGTAAAAACAACCAATAAAAAAGTATCGTGGACTTTAGATGTGCATGCTGCCGTACCTTTTGAAAAAGTGGAACTTTTTGTTAATGGAAAGGTGGTTTCAACAAAAAAAGGTAACAAAAAAACAGGAAGCATATCTTATAAAGGCACTATAGAGGTTCCCTCTGGCGGCTGGGTAACTGCTCGTGTATCTGGGGGCGTTGTAGAATGGCCATTAATGGATAGCTACCCTTTTGCTGAGAGCAGCCCTATTTGGTTCAATAAAATTGGCAGTACCGATCCACCTGTTTCTAAACAAGCAGCGAAAGATTTACTAACCCTGCTTTTAGTTTCAGAAGCACGTTTAAAAAATGGCTATGGAGAAAACCCCATACCCAACCTTTTATCCCATTTTGATAAAGCAAAACAACGGTTATTGGAAATTATTGATGATTAGGCAAGTTTTCTCTTAACAATAAAAACAATCTAATTATTTAGAAATAATAACCTTTGTATTTATAGTACCTTTTTCCGTTTTTAACTTAACAATATAAGCCCCGGTACTAACCGATACGGGCATTACGGCATCTGAAGTTGTATTTAACTTTAATTTTTTCACCTCTTGACCCAAAAGATTGTACAAAAATATAGTTGATAGGTTCAAACTGGTTTTATTTACCACTTTAATATCCGATGTATTCGCATCGTAATAAATAAATACATCATCCATCTTAACGTCTTCCATATCTAAGGATTGATCTTGGCTGGATTGAAACACCATTTTGAATCGATCGTTATAAGTACCTTTTTGCAAATAAACCTCAAACGTATTATTATTATTGATTTTATAGGTTTCTTGCGTACTCTCATCTTTGATGTATATATCCTGCGAATTTGGAACATTTTCTAAAACGTCAACTCTAATTTTTGCTATGCCGCTGTTTTTAACAATCAATCCTAATGGAAATTCCTGTGAAGTATTAAAATCGGCCACGCCCTGAATAACGAATTTGCTATTGTTTAAATTCCAATACATATCTTCTACATTAACATCCAGCATAAAAGCATCATAACCCAAATCGAAGTTATTGGATGCATTAGTGTTCGCTCCTAGCACGATTTGTCGGTGATAGCCCGATGGGGAATCATACATCAAACGAATAGTGGGCGTGTTGTCTTTAAAGTTATTATTCGTCATTTTGTTAGCCGTTTTACCTTTGGCAGATTTCATAAAAACAGAAATGGGTACCCCTGACGATTCTTCCAATTCGGTAACAAACACACGTTGACTGTTTTTAAATACGATATTGCCACCATCAACGGTTGCTATGGGTGAAACAGGGTCACTATTATTTGGATTGGCTGCAAGTGTGGTATTAACAAAAAAACCTTGATTTAACGGAATGTATTGCCCCGGTACTTTAGTCCCTTCATCTGGATTACCTCCATTTGAAGTATTATTAATTCTAATATCATTGGATATGGCAGCAGCACCGCCCGTTAAATTACGCGTGGCATAGCCGCCAATATATTCTTTTAAGTAATGCGAATTGGCTGGTCCAAAATGATCCCAGAAATAAAGCGCCCCATTAATAACCGTTCCATTGGTATTAGTGCCACCATCGGCAATACTGATGTTATCTAAAATAAACTCGTTAGCATCAATGGCTGAAGGATATGGGTTTCCTACAAGGCGTTCTACATTCCCAGAAGGATTTGTTCCTGTAATATTTTTAATTAGAGGTAAGGTGATATCACCATTATTGGGCAGCCCTTTAAATACGTAATTTTGTTTCATTGAAATTGGCGCGGTACCCAATGGCCCTTTCATTGTAAAACCTTCTCCTGCAAGTAAATATGACTTTTCATCTATTTTTATCCAATCATCATAACTGTCAGCGGGACCATTAAATTTATATAACCAGTAAGTAAAAATAGTTCTTATTAAACCTGGCGGTCCTGTTGGGGGTGGAATATTATATGCAACGTCATCGAATAAAAAAGAAGTATAAGATGAAGATTGGGTTCCATTATTGAGAAAGTCTTCTATTTTATTACTGGCATTTTCACTTGAAACTCCAGTGCCTAATCCTGCCACATTCCCTCCAATGGGCCCTACAGATGACGACCAATAGTTATAATTGAATCCATTGGCAGTACCTTGTTGGTCGCGTTCAATATAGCCACCACTATCGGCATCTATGATACTCCCTTCACTTTGCAGCAATTGCGATTCGCCCACCAAATCGATTACCCCATCCATTTCCAAATAATGGGATATCGCCAATCCGTGACCGGAATTATTTTCATCTTCGAGTTCTGATGGGTTTGCAATAGTTAATTTCCCTGCAGTTTGCACCAAACCTAAAAGCGCAATATCATTATCGCCGGAAGTGATATCATGGGAAATTTTGGCAATGTTCCAATCCACACGCCTTACGCCGTTCAAACTTAGGGCGTTTGGTATCATTTGGTCTGCACCATTTTTCCAAGTATTAGGATTGTCCCACGCTAAACTGGCAACAGACACATAGGGCAAAGGTGCTGTTTGAGTGCTTAAAACATCTTTATTATTGCTTAAATAATTAATCCGTATAAAATAGCGGTCGGTTGTTGAGTTCTGTACGTTTGCTTGTCCTTCTACAGTTGTTCCATAAAAGGAATTAAAATCATAATACACCCTTAATTTACTCCAATCAATAGTTTTCACCTCATTGCTTGAAGCACTGAATGGAATGATTTTGCCTGAAACCTTGTTTGCAGCAGTGCGCTCAATTTCCTGATTCATGAGGTAGCGCACTTGATCGCGTGTAAGTCCTTGATCCCAAATATAAACTTCATCTATTTGACCTAAAAAAAAGTTGGAAACGGAAGCATTGTTTATATACAAAGCGCCAATACAATAATTATTAAAATTGGGAGAAGGCGCCAACACATTTTGTTCAGACTTGTCTAAAACACCATCAATATATAAAAACACCGTTCCACTATCGTACACAAACGTAATTTGATGCCACTTGTTATCGTCTAAACCCATAGTTGATGTAAACCGTATGGCGCCATCAATTACAATTTGAACCTTGTGGGAAGCATTTAAGCGCATCTGTAACTTTTCGCCTTTAGACATCACATTTCTAAAACCGGTGGTTTGAGAGGCATCTGCTTTAACCCATGCAGAAATGGTAAAATCATTTGGATTCAAATTAAGAGCATAATCTCCCAATAAATATTCGTTAGGGCCAAGTGTGGCTGCATGTTTTCCTTGAATCTTTGCAACTTTCCCGAATGTAAAAAATTTGGTGCTATCAAAATTATACCAGTTATATAAATTTCCTGCGCCATCTGGCCTTAATGGAATCACATCTCTAATATCATTGAAATTTTCAGTTTGTGATACTATTAAAACATATTCTTCATTAGTCGCTATTGTAAAACCAGGTATTGTTAAGGCAGTTTTAGGAATGGAAATATATACATTTCCTACATCTCCTCCTGATTGATTAGTTTCTACAATTTTCCATTTTCTATCTATGCGGGTAAGTGTAGAGGTAATTCCTGCTCCCAGATCAATATTGCTAGTAGTACTACCTGTAAAAGGCAGTTGATTATTCCCCCAAACCAAAAAGTCACCATTTTGAGTAAACTCATTAGGGTTCAAACTATTCTTATCAAAAATACCACCCAAGCCAATGGTAACTTCATTCGTTCTATTAACAGTTCTGGACTGTTTTTGGTTTAAATCGGATGCATCATCCCTTCCTATGCCAGCAACATCAAAATTAAACCCTGCGTTTGAAGTAATACTCCAAACGATATTATTAGAAGCAAATGAATTTATATAATTTTTTGAAGCTACAGTTGTACTTCCTAAAGTAATCCCGTATTTTATGGCTAGATAAGATTCTACTTTATTTCTATCTGCATCACTTAAACGGTTTGCAAATGTGAAAATTTCCGCCACACGCCCATTCAGGTTTCCTAAAGGTTTGTTTTTATTTTTTCCAATATTATATGGCGTACCATAAACAACACCTGTATTTACATATCCTACATTCTGAAAAGGGGCAACATTAGTTACAGGTGCAACAGCATCAAGAATACCGTTGTAGATAATACGCATACCATCTGAAACCGTGGTTGTTTTGTTTCCTGCGTTAATAATACCTGGCAAATTATAGGTTCTTGATGCTGCTGGTAATGCATAATACTTATTTGTTGTTGTTGAAGAGCCTTGATTGTACCACAACTTTTCCCCTGTTAAATTAGTCCTATATTCTCCCAAGCCAACCCCTGTAACATCATTTACATCATCTGTGTAACCTCCAGAAGCCGTTAAATCAGAAATAGAACCTGAAAAAATAGTCATTCCAGAAGTTAATGTTGTTACATCTACATCTGGTTGCATGACAATAAATATGTCTTGGCTGAAAAAACCATTAACAGTATTCTCTAAATATTGACTTATAGAACTACCGTTATTTTCAAATTTTATTACGGGGTTGAAATTTATGTTTGATGCAACGGCATCAAAATAAGTTGGTTGGTTTGCTGGAGTTAATTGACTGGCATCTTTTGGATTTGCTCCTAAATCGGCCCATTTAAAAACTTTTGAGTTTACATCTCTTGTAACTCCTCTTGTTGCCTTTAACCACAATCTAAAATCGGCAGTAACACCTCCAGGTCCTGGAATATTGAAATTAAATACTTCAGCACTAACATTAAAAGTAAAAGGAGTATTAGCAGCATCAGAATTCACAATACTAACCGTTGCTGTTCTTGTTCCGGGCGCACCAGAGGGTGCGAATTTAATTGGCATAACAGTAGATGAACCTGAGGCTATAGTAGCCGTAAAAGATGATGGTACAACATTAAAGTCTCCTGCTGTAATATTAACAGCAGTTATATTTAAAGGACAGCTTCCCGTATTCGCAATGATATAATTTCTTGTTACGGTAGCACCTACTTCTACCGCACCAAAATACGTACCATTGCTTGCTTTGGGAATTGATGCAGGAAAAATATCTGCTAACGGACTTCCTCCCAATACATTGATTTTTGGAGATGAATTAACTGCTAAAGTGAATTTAAATGGAGTAACTATACCTTTAATTTTAATAGAAACTACGGTGCTTGCCGTTGAACAACTAGCACTGTTATTTTGTACCTTGAAATCTAAATATGTTTTATATCCAAAAAAAACCCACCACCATTGCGCACAACTTGTGGGCCTCACATCGCCACTTACACTTGTTGGTGTTAGACTAAATGCGGGCGTATTTGTAATAGCGATACTCTGTATCTCTAAAACATCACAGTTACCCGCCTCGGTATTTGTAATTCTAAAATTAAGGCTTGTACCAGCGGTAATGGTAGTTGTAGTATTATTGATAATAGTGCCACCACCAATAATTTCAACTTTAGCAACTTGGGCAGCTACATGATATCCACTGCATAAAAAGAAGACAAAAATTACAGCACGTAACACGTTAATAGATAGACTTTTCCCCATTTAATTACTTTTAAAGGTGTTAAATTTTAATGGAGAGACTAACAATTTCACGCAAATTGCTAAGCAAATATAACATAAATATAGACATAGCGCAATTTTATCCGCCAAAACGCACTGTATCTAAATCTTTGGTAACATATAACACTAAAAAGATATTTCACTAAACCACTAATGACAAAAAATATTGCTAAATTTAATGTTTCAAACTCAAATCTATTACATTAGCTAAAATGAAAAGAATTATTATCATATCCCTATTTGTCATTTACAATTCCCTTACCTACGGACAAGCCAATAAATTATACAGACAGGCTACAAGAGCTACCGATTTAAATGAAAAAATAGCCCTTTTTACACAAGTTATAGAATTGGAGCCCAACAACCTGGATGCTTATTTTTATAGAGGCATTGCCAAAAATGATTTAGGCGATTACTCGGGAGCCATTGTAGATTATTCGAAAATAATCCTCTTACAACCCGATGCCGACACCTATTACAACAGAGGAAACTCCCGCTACAGTTTAAAAGATTTTGTGGGCGCACAAGAAGATTACCAAAATGCTTTTAAACTGGACCCAAACTTTCTGGACGCCCTTTATAGTTTGGGGTGTGTTAAATATGAACTTGGCAATTTTGAAGGTGCCATAAAAGATTTTACCTCATTGATCACTGCCGTACCTAACGATGCAAAAACCTATTTTTTTAGAGCCTCTGCTTATACTGCCCAAGAAAAATATACCTTGGCTTTAAACGATTATTCCCGTGCTATTTTAGCCGACCCAAGTTCCGATTCTTATTATAAAAGAGGGGTGTTTTACATGGATATCAATTATTACCAAAACGCAAACTCCGATTTTTCAATCGCCATAAAACTGAATGAGAACAATAGTTACGCTTATTTTTACAGAGGCACCTCCTATCTGCTGTTAGGCAAGTACAAGGAAGCTATTTTGGATTTCAGTACGGCACTACGTTTTGATGCTTTGGATTTTGATGCCCAAATTGGGTTGGCATTAACCTATTATAAAATGAATGATTTAAATAATGCTAAGTTGTATTTTCAAAAAGCAAAAAATATTATTTCTCCCGACGAAAATATACAGACCATTGAGCAGTTAAAAAATACCTACTGGTTTCAAAATCAATACTTTTTTTTCAATGATAATTTTAAAGAATTAAATGGTTTATAAAACTATTCTTTAAATGAGTTCAATTTTAAAAGTTAGCAGCACACCATATTCCATACAGGTAACTATTTGGGTTTGGTTTTCAAAAGCCCAACGCTCGTGTTTCCGTTGAATAATTTATAAACAATTCCTTTACAGTTTTCCGTATTACAAATTATAAAAATTTTAAACGAGTTTAATATGAATTTTATATTCATTGTCTTTGAACTCATCTTTACTTTTTCTATTTCCTAAAAAATGGCTGAAATTTGCCTATATTTCGTCTATTTTCTTATGCGTAGCGATGCTATGCCTTTCAAAAATAGTCTCATCTGAACTCCCGATATCTATCGGGATCAACTCATTTTCGGTTAAAAACAAAAAGTCAAGATGAGTTCATTATATTTAGAACATTTTCATTCCAAGATATTGAAAAAATCAATTGAAATGGCATGCTTTTTGTAAAATAATCTCTAATGAAAAAACCACTTGCCATATCAGTAACACTTATTTCCTTGCTTTCATTCGGACAAGCAAATAAGCTTTACAGAAAAGCAGAAAAGACGACGGATTTAGCAGAAAAAATCACGCTATTGTCGCAAGTAATAAGTCTAGAACCAAAAAATTTAGATGCTTATTTCTACAGAGCCATTGCAAAACACAATTTAGGAGATTATGGGGGCGCTATTGTTGATTATTCAAAAATTATTGTTGATGAACCTGATGCAGATACCTATCTTAATAGAGGAAACTCAAGATATAGTATGGAGGATTATGAGGGCGCAAAACAAGATTACCATAAAGCCTTTGAACTAGACAAAAATTTAATTAACGCCAAATATGGTTTAGGATGCGTTAAATATGATTTAGGTGATTTTGAAGGTGCATTTTTGGATTTCAATAGTATAATTCAAAATTCTCGACACCAACAAAATACTCCATTTGCACTAATTCATATCTACAAATCATTCTTAATGAGAGCCTTGGTTTATGAAACGCTGGGGAATTATGTAAAAGCCCTAGAAGATTATTCAACAGTTATTTTAATTGAACCAAGTGCTGAAAATTATTACAATAGAGGCAAGCTATTAATAAACATGAAATTCTACGAAGAAGCTCATACCGATCTTACAAAATCGTTGGCATTAAATAAAAATAATGCTTATGCCTATTTTTATAGAGGAGCGTCCAATTTGTTTTTAGGCAAATTTATGGATGCTATTTCTGATCTTTCAAAAGCGGTGAAATTTGATCCCAAGGATTTTGATGCCTATCTTGGATTAGCGATTGCTTACAATAAAGTTAATGACCCTGATAATGCAAGAATAAATTTTGAAAAAGCAAATGCTATTCTTTCAATAGGGGAAAACATCAAAACTATTGAGCAATATAGAGAGACGTTCTGGTTTCAAAATCAGTATTTCCATTTTAACAAAAATGTTACTAAGTTGGTAAAACTTAAGTAAAATAAGTTATGTGATCAAAAACGGTATCCGGTTCTATATTTTAAAGGTAGATGCACTAATTTTTTGGTTTCGAAAAAATCTTCCGTATAAAAATCGCTTAAATTGTAAACGGTCGCTGTTTTATAATCTTGAAGTTCTTCGGTTAGGTCGCCCCCTTTTAAATACAGAATACCATTTTTAAGGTCGTTTTTTTGTTCTTTAGCTATTTTGCCTTTTACCCAATGCGTAAATGTGGGCATAATGGCAACAGCGCGACTTACAATAAAATGGTAGGTGCCATCAATGTCCTCAACACGGCTATGGGTTGTTTTTACATTGCCCAACCCTAAACCTTCAACAACCTGACCAACTACTTTTAACTTTTTGGCAATACTATCTACCAAATGGAACGAACAATTTGGGAATAAAATAGCCAACGGAATGCCTGGGAATCCACCTCCGGTGCCAACATCCAAAATGTTGCTGCTTTCTTTAAAACCAATTACTTTTGCAATGGCCAACGAATGTAACACATGCCTTAAATAAAGTTCATCAATATCTTTACGGGACACCACGTTGATCTTTAAGTTCCAATCTTGGTAGAGCGCTTGTAATTGCTCGAATTTCTTTATTTGGTCATCAGTAAGATTGGGGAAGTATTTTAATATCAGGTCCATTCTTGTTAAATTTTCAACAAAAATATACTTTTTACCTGCATATTTTCACAAAAAAATGGCATTATTTCAGTTGGTTTATACCTATCTTTGCCGCAGGTATGATTATTGATCATATTATAATTAATAGCATGAAAAAACAAACCCTCTCTTTCTCAAGAATAGATTCTGCAAAGTTTTTTAGAACGCTCAACAAACGCGTTAATGATTACTTTAAGGATAACGGCATAAAAAGAACGGGCAACTGGAAACTATGGGTAAAAACAATCGTTATGTTCTCCCTGTTTTTAACCCCTTATTTTTTATTGCTCACTTTAAACATACCTGGTTGGGCACAACTTTTACTCACCATTGTTATGGGAATAGGAATGGCCGGTGTTGGCATGAACGTGATGCACGATGGCAACCACGGCTCGTTTTCCAATAAAGAATGGATCAATCGGTTAATGGGAAGCAGTATTTATATTCTTGCCGGAAACGTATATAATTGGCAAGTACAGCATAATGTATTGCACCATACCTACACCAACATCCATGGGCATGATGAAGATTTGGAAGCTGGCCGTATTATGCGTTTTACCGAACATTCCGAATGGCGTTGGTACCATAAATTCCAACAGTACTATTCGGTCTTGCTCTATGGATTGTTAACTATAAATTGGGCAATCACCACCGATTTCCAACAAATGAGCCGTTATATGAAACGCAAATTATCGTATGGAAAATACCCGAACCCCGTTTGGAACTGGAGCAAATTAGTGATTTCCAAAGCTATTTATATTGGTATGTGGATTGTACTTCCTATGCTCATTTTAGATATTGCCTGGTGGAAAATTTTGTTGGGTTTCCTTTTAATGCATTACACAGCAGGTTTAATATTGAGTGTTGTTTTTCAATTGGCACATGTTATGGAAGATGCTGAAATGCCTTTACCGGAACAAGATGGCACCATGAAAAATACTTGGGCAGTGCATCAACTTAAAACCACCATCAATTTCAGTACTAAAAATAAAATTGTCAATTGGTTTACCGGCGGTTTGAACCATCAAGTGGAACACCATATTTTTCCCCATATCAGTCATGTCCATTATACTAAAATCTCAAAAATAGTAAAAGAAACGGCCAAAGAATTTAACTTACCCTACAACGAATATAAAACTACCCGTAAAGCCATTATGGCCCATTTTAAACATTTGAAGGAAATGGGCACAAAACCTGCTTTACACGTTTAACCACTATTATTTATTTAAATGCAATTACTATCCGATAGAATTTTAAATATGGCTGCCTCTGCTACGTTAGCTATGGCCGCAAAAACAAGAGAATTAAGAGCCGAAGGCAAAGATATTATTGGCTTAAGTTTGGGAGAACCAGATTTTAATACGCCGGATTTTATAAAAGATGCCGCTATTCAAGCCATTAATGATAACTATAATTCGTACTCGCCAGTTGATGGTTATGTGGAATTAAAGCAAGCCATCATCACTAAATTTAAACGCGATAATGGGTTGGCATACACTCCAAACCAAATAGTGGTTTCTACCGGTGCCAAACAATCTTTGGCGAACATTGCTGCGGTTATGACCAACAAAGGCGACGAGGTGATCATCCCGTGTCCTTATTGGGTTAGTTATGCCGATTTGGTAAAACTGAATGATGGTATTCCCATAGAGGTTAGAACCACCATTGCTACGGATTTTAAAATTACCCCAGCCCAGTTGGAAGCTGCCATTACACCAAAAACCAAGATGATCTGGTTCAGTTCGCCCTGTAACCCCAGTGGCTCCATTTACAGTAAGGAAGAACTAAGAGGGCTGGCAGATGTATTGGTAAAATACCCAAACATTTATGTGGTTTCTGATGAAATTTACGAACACATAAACTATGTTGGTGGCCATGCAAGTATGGCGCAGTTTGAGGATATGTACGATAAAACCATTACCGTAAATGGTGTATCGAAAGCTTTTGCCATGACGGGATGGCGAATTGGCTACATTGGTGCTCCTGAAAAAATTGCACGTGCCTGCAACAAAATGCAAGGGCAGATAACCAGTGGCGCTAACTGTATTGCACAGCGTGCAACTATTACAGCGCTTAACGAAGACCCTAGTCGTGTACAGTATATGATAGACGAGTTTAAAGTGCGTCGCGATTTAATTGTAGGTTTATTAAGCGAAATAGAAGGTTTTATAACCAACGTTCCAGAAGGTGCTTTTTATGTATTTCCAAATGTTTCTTATTTCTACGGAAAAACGCTTCGCGGAAAAACCATAAACAATGCTTCCGATTTTTCTTTGTATCTGTTGGAAGAAGCTTTGGTTGCTACGGTTGATGGAGAATCGTTTGGAAACCCCGATTGTATCCGGATTTCTTACGCAGCTTCACAAGAACAAATTATTGAAGCTATAAAACGCATCAAAGCCGTGGTAAGTTAAAAAACTTAGTTTTAATATTATATAATAACAAAGACTGCCTTTTTCAAGCAGTCTTTGTTGTTATATAAAGTTATTTTATATTTGATTATCAATCGGCAGCATCTTCAACTTAATGTGAAACATCATGGGCTGCGTGCTCAATACCGTCTCCTACTTCCTCAACGCCATCCTCTATTTTTTCCCCTGCTGTTTTTTTCTCTCTACAGCCGGTTAAAATGGTTCCTGCGGTTACTAATAATAGGAATGTATATGCTAGTTTTCTCATCTTTTTGTTTTTTTAAGGTTAATAAAATTGGGTTATCTTCTTATGCCGCCTCGAATAAGCGCTAATATAAAAAGTACTATAAATATGAAGAAAAGCACTTTAGCTATTCCCGCAGATGCTCCTGCAATACCACCAAATCCGAGAATTCCGGCTATTATTGCAATAATTATAAATGTGATTGTCCATCGTAACATAATGTATTGTTTTTAATTAATTAATGGTTTTTGTGATCTAACACGTTATTTTAATTTTGAACTCATTCAAACTTTTTTAATTCTAGAGATTATTTTTCAATATCCTCAAGTCTTTTTACGGTATTCAAAGCCGTTTTTATACTCACTAATTGGCTGTATATTAAATTATTTATATCGGAATAAGCACTGACCTTTTCAAGCTGGGTTTCATATTCGCTCAGGCTTGCCTTTTCGCCTCTAATACATTCTTCTAAAATGGCTTCGTCTGTGTTGCTGCCTAAAGTTGTTTTTAAATCGATCCAAGCTCTGTGCGCAGTTCCCAAAAGGGTACCGTCGCTTGCCGGTGTTGCGTTTAAATCCCTGATCAAGCTATCCAATTGGTTGGCAAAATGGCTCCGTTGTTTAGCTTTGAGCTGTAGCCAATTTTTTAAAAGCTTATTTTCAGCTTTTAGCATGACCTGCTTGTAACCTGCTTCTGCATCATAATTTTTTTGCAACAGTTCCTGTAATATGCTTACGGTTTCTTTATTTACATTTGTAAGTTCCATAATATTCAATATTTTGATATTTCTAAAAAACCCACCTTGATTGTCCGCTTATGAAGATATCAAGATCAAGATGGCACCTTATTTAAAACTGGTATCTAATACCCAACGCAATGTCAAAATCCAGATCATTGTTATCATAAGTTTCATTGCCAAAACCAATTTCGGGTCTAAAATCCAAGGATATTAATAACGGAATGTCAAAATTGTATTCGATACCAATATCGCCGGCTATGAAAGCAAATGTATCGGTATAATCATTCCCATTGTTGTTGTTAAAACTATAGGAGCCTAAGCCGCCACCTGCACCGGCATACCAATTGAATCCATCTTCAATGTTCCAAACCCATTGGTGCAATGCCGCCAATTTAAAACCGTCGTAGTTTTTGCCATCTCGCCAACCCAGGTCAAACTCCAATCGTTTGTTTTCGCTTAAAGCGTGTTGGTACGAAACCTCTGCACCAAAACCATCATTACCACCTAATCGTAATCCTAATGCGTTTTTTGAAATATCCTGTGCATTTAATGATATACTTGCTATGAATACGAGAATACCTGTTATAAAATATGTTTTCATTTCTTTTCTTTAAAGTGTTTAAGCTAGATTATTATTGTTTTTTGGCTTCTGCGTTTTCATCTGATTTTGCTCCCATTCTGTTTAGAGTGTACATTGGTGCAAATTTTAATTTTAAAGCAGCGATCTTTCTGTTGTCTGCACTTGACAAACCTTCTTTTTCAACCGTGTTTTTTCTGGTATCGATCGCTTCATAAAGCAACTTGATCTCATCCCAATCTTCACGAGAATACGAATCCTTATTTTTTTCAACGGTATCAACAAAATTTTGGTAAACACCTAAAATGTTATCTTTATTGATCCATTCAAATTTCATGTCGCCACTTTCGTGTTCACTTCCAAGCAACGAATGGTGTATCATCATTTTATCATTTTCCATCTCCATTCTTTCATGTTCCGCAACCACTTCCGCTTTAAAATTTTCGTATTTCAAAGTGGTTTCGTCAACTTCTTTCTGTAATTCTGAATTTTCCTTAACAGATGCAATGGCATTATTGGTTTCCGTTTTCATTTGCTGATAATTTCTTTCAATGGCCTCCCAATTTTCTGAGGCTTTATCGGCAGAAACCCTACTTACAGAATCTACATAAGACTCATAATTATTGACCTGTTTTTTTGCCATGTCATTTTTTCCATCGTTACACCCTACAAACATTGCTGCAGTGGCAACTATTACTACTGTTGATTTTAATGTTTTCATTTTTATAAGTTTTAAATTAATATTTTGGTTAACTGTGTGGTGGACTGCCTGTGCAAAGCCTTTGCAAATCCACTATTTGTAATCTATTTGTAATCTATGTTTTTATCCATTTTTCTTTTTCCTTTTTCAAGAATTTCTTCCCCATTTTGAATTATGGATTCGTAAGTCTTGGATACGGTATCTAAAAAACTATCAAACTCGCCCTTTAAGCTTTCCTTGGCTTCTAAGGATTTCGCCTTGATTTTATTTCTTGTTTTCGATCCCTTATCTGGGGCAAATAATACGCCTAATACTACGCCGGTGGCAACTCCTGCCAATATTCCTAATGCACTCGTTTTCATAATTTAGATTTCGTTTGATTTATAATTTTTATTTTAAATTGATTGCTGTTCTGTACAATTTTTATACGCCCCTACCACCTATAATTCTTATTAATATGGCTATTACAGCAATTACCAGTAAAATGTGGATCAACCCACCTGCGCTGTAAACAAAGAACCCTAAGGCCCAACCAATTATAAGTATAACGGCTATTAGATATAATAAACTTCTCATAATTTCTGATTTTTTAAATTGTTAGTGATTCTATTTTTGTTATTTGATTTAAGTTATAATTTAACTTCACTAATACTTTTACGGTCAATACCTTAAAATCCACGTCGTTTGTTATGGCAGATAAGTATTGCAATTGTTTTATTTCACTTTTCAATAGCTCTTCAACTTTGTCCAAATAAACTTCAGAAAAATTTCCATCATCCATGTTAGATAGGGCATTCCGTTGTTTTTCATCTAAACTATTTGGCAGAAGGATTAATTTTTTTTCTGCCAAATTATTCAACTGGTTGTTGATTTGTATATTATCTTTTTTAAGGTTGTTGGACATCGCTTTTATGCGATACGCAATGTTTTTTTCTAAAGACAATTGACTTAGAAAGATGATGGATTGATTTAACGCGGTTATTTTAGACAGTGTTTTCGCTTCCTCAATATTGACTCTCACACTTTTGTTTTCAACTTCATTGTTATAACAATAAGAACCTTTTTGGGTTACGCCAAAATCGCACGAACTGCTACTAACACTTATTACAATGATGAGTGAGAGTGCCATAATCTTTTTTATGTTTGTATTAATTATCACCTTTTATCAAATTCTACTTTACAAAGATGCAACCCCTCCCAAGGTTTTGTGTTACAGCATTTCAAATGATTGTTATAGAATTCCAACACCTTTACGAGCCCTATAAAAAAGCCTTAAGACCAATGGTTTTAAGGCTGTTACAACTATTTTTTTTTGTTGAAATAAACTTTATTCGGGAAGATAGATTGTAAAGGTGGCGCCTAATTGCAATTGGCTTTCCGCAAAGATAAACCCCTGATGGTTATCGACTATTTTCTTGCAGATAGAGAGGCCAACGCCCGTGCCGGAATACTCGTGTTTGTTATGGAGCCTATTAAACAATTCGAATATCCGATCGGCATATTTCTGTTCAAAACCTATACCGTTATCTGAGACCGTTATTTTATGGTAATTGTTTTTGGGCACTTTTATCAAATGGGCTTCATCTTCAGAATTAACCTTTCTGTAGGCAATTTTAATTACCGGCACAGTATCTTTTTTACTGTACTTTAACGAATTGCTGAGTAAGTTTAAAAACAATTGCTGTATTTGAAACGGAATAGCCTGTAGTGTTGGGAGGGCATCGTTAGAGATCAGGGCGATCTTTTCCGAAATGGTCTCTGCTACATCTTGCTTTGCGTTTTCCAGGATTTCATTCAAATTGGTTGTTACAAATTCTTTATCCGGTTTATTGGTTCTAGAAAACTGGAGCAAATCGTCTATGAGCAAACGCATTCTGGTGGCGGCCGAGGTAATGCGCTGTAGATATTGAATTCCGGTACTTGAAAAGTTTTTGGATTCCTTGTCTTCCAACCTAGAAATAAAGGTCTGTATTTTTCGCAGCGGTTCTTGCAGATCGTGGCTGGCTACATAGTTGAACTCGGATAGCTCTGCATTGTTTTTCTCCAGTTCCCGGTTTCGGTCTTCAAGCTCTAAATAGTTTTTGATCTCGTCTGAAATATCGGTAATGTTTCCAATGATTCGCTTTTCGCCATCTTCACCTATCAAAAGTTTACCGTAAGATTTTATATGCTTTATGGTGCCGTTTTTTTGAACGATCCGGTAGTATATAAATGGCAAGTCCTCATTCACCATCATATACTCTACGTCTTTATTGAACTTTTCTTTATCGTCTGGATGCACAAACTCTATAAAATCCTTTAAGGTTGGTTTAAAGGCCGCAGGTTTTTCGCCCAATACGCGATAAAAATTATCTGAAAAAGTAAATGTATTGGTATTAACGTGCCAGACCCAATTACCATGTTTCCCAATGGTTTCCAATTGAATAGTGGCTTCCTTAAATATGGATAATTGGTTATTGAACAACTTAATATTTTTAAAATCGTTGCTTATCCTATTGTATGAAATTATGATTAACACCAAGGTAAACAACAACAATAAATACAAGAAAAGCGGCGTAAACTGCAAATTACTTTGATATTGTTTGTTGTGCTCTTCAAGTAGCTTATTTTCAAGGGCAACCATCTCATCAACTTTTTGCCGAATGGAATCCATGATTACTTTTTCTGCAAAGAAATTGGACTTGAATTCCTCAGTCAATGTTAGCTCGTTTTCTATAAAAGCATTGGTTTGTGTGAAATTGTTGAATAAGGCATCAATATATTTACTTAAGGTTTTTAAATTTTTTTCTTGGGCCTCACTGTGGCTTGCTATTTCTTTTAATTCGGCAAAAGACTCATTAACCTTTTCTCTGGCGGACAAATAGGGCTCTAAGTGTGAAGCATCTTTTGTTAGTATATAGTTTCTGTGACCGTTTTCGGCATCTTTTAAATACGAAATTACCTGCTCTAACTCTACATTCACTTTATAAGTGCTGACCACCAATTTGGTGGAATCTGTTAAATTAGAAATATGCTTATAGGTAAACCCGCCTATTACAAGAATAAGAAACACGCTAACCAAAAAAACGATTCTTAAAAATAAAGCTGATTTTGAAAATACTTGTCCCGCCATCACAGCCTCATTAAAAAATTGTCTTTATTTAAACTGTTGGTGTGGTATTGCCAATTGATGGACACGACATCCGAAAGCACCTTTTTAAGTTGTTTAAAGCTGCTTGGTTTTTTTATGTAGATGTTGGCACCTAGCACAAAGGTTTCTTCAATATCTTCCTCGGAGGCGGAAGTTGAATAAATAACAACGGCAATTTCAGCCATTTTACCATTGGCCTTAATTTCATTTAAACATTCCATGCCGCTCTTTTTGGGCATATTCAAATCCAAAAAAAGAACGTGCGGCAAAACGGCATCGGGTTTGTTCAAATAATCCATGAGCTCTACCCCATCGTTAAAGGTATTTACCTTGGTGTTCATGTTAAGCTCTTCAAAAGCATCGGTAAAAAACAGTCGGTCATCTTCATCATCATCAGCAAGGATAATATATATATAATCGTTCGGCATAAGTGGGTTTGTAAGTTCTGGTTAGTTTTTTTGTTGTGCAATACTTCTCCTTTTTAAAATAATGCGCTGGAACGCCGAAGGTGTAATGCCGGTAGTGTTTTTAAATTGTGTGCTTAAGTGCGCCACACTGGAATAGTTGAGTTTAAAAGCAATTTCGGTTAAGCTTAGATCGGTACTTAACAATAATTGTTTGGTGTATTCTATTTTTTGGATGATGATGAAATTTTCAATGGAGGTGTAGGTAACTTCTGAAAATAAATTTGAAAGGTACCCATAACTGTGCTCTAATTTTTCCGATAGATACACAGAACTTTTAACGTTTACATTAGAATCTTCGTTAAAAACCATATCTGTGATGGCGTCTTTAATTTTTTGGACCAAGATGCTTTTTTGGTTTTCCACTATTTCTATACCATATTCATTCAAGGTGACATTCAAGGCTCCATAGGTTTCGGCAGACACTTTTTCCAACAATTCCACCTCTCCAAAAGCCAAGGTTCTGTATTTTATGTTGAGTTCGGCAAGTTTTGTTTCTAAAACTTTTTTGCAAATACTGTTAAAATCGAACTTTAAAAATAATTTCATATACACTTTTAATTAATGTAAAGTTAAGAAAGGATTTTGTTTTAACCACAAAATTATTTTAAATCATGAGTATTTAGCTTTCCTAAGGCTTTTCCATTTTTTTAAACGAAGTCTCGCTCTACTTTGAAGATGCTTATCTACGGGTTCGCCTATAAGAAACCCGTAGGCTTCGTACCCTGGCGTACTGTCGAACAGTATTTTTAAAGTGGCGGTAATGGGCAGTGCCAAAATCATGCCTGTAATGCCCCAAAGCATAGAAAACAGTACCAATGATGAGATGGCTACAAACGCATTGACGCTTACTTTAGAGCCGGTAACTTTAGGGGTAATAAAATTGCCCTCCAAAAATTGAATGAATCCAAAAACGCCAATAACGCCTATGGCGTACCACGCAGAATCTTTGGTTGCCAAGGCAATTATGGCTGGTAACAACGACCCAATAATAACCCCTATGTAAGGAATTAACAATAAAAAGGCTGCCAAAAACCCGAAAAAGAACGGATTTCCTATTCCTAAGGCCAACAATCCCAAACTGTTTAAACAACCAACTATGAAAATGACAGTAATTAGACCCAACAAATAATTTTGCTGTATTTCATAGATCCGGTTCAAAACATTATTTATAAATGATTTTGATTTTGATTTGAATGCTTTATATATAAAAGTTCTAAAAAAGGCCCTGTAATACAGAAAGAAAAATACGTAAATGGGAATTAAAACCAAATCGCTTATAATACTGCTGGATTCCGTTAAAAGAATAACTATTTTATCCAGGTTGGCTTTTATAATGTTTTCGGCTTTCAGATCTTGCTGGGAAAAAAGGCGGTTATTACCTATGTTGAAGGTATGCTCTAAACTGTTTACGGATTTTTGGAACAGCTCTCCCAATTTTTGGGAGTAAAGCTCACTATTGTCCATAAAATACATTAACCGTGAACTGATTAAAAAAAAGACCAATCCTACCAAAAAAATCAAGGCTATTACACAGGTAAGTGTTGCAAACAACCTATTGCAACGCCATTTTTTTTCGAGGAACCTTTGAAGAGGGAATACCATAACGCTAAGAATGATAGCGAACAGAATGGGGACTATAAAAGGCTTCAATATATATAATATAAAAACCACGGCAATAAGTGCCAATAAACTTAAAGCACTGTGATTGACGTGTTTTTTTGCATTCATATAATACGTTTAGATTCCGGTTCTTGCTTGCCGACAGGCATGTTCACGGAAATGGCAAATTTAACAAAAACCCTGGAGTAGAGCCTCTAGGGTTTCTTTCTTTGTTAAAAAAACTGTCTAGAGATTACAAAGCACGATTCACTAACCAACCAAACAACCCACTTGTAACCAATTCTAGACAGTATTTTTTTATAAATTCAGGAATTATTATATATCAGAAATAAGAGTATGTATTTCTTCTTTAGTCTTTCCAAGCTTTTCTTGCAACCTGCCAACCAACTCATCTTCTTTTCCTTCTGAAAACAATAGATCATCATCCGTTAGTATCGCATATTTTTGTTTTAATTTTCCTTTTAACTCGTTCCAATTTCCTTTAATCTGTGTCGTGTTCATATTGCAAATTTTATTTGATGTATCTATTTCCTAAGCATCCAGCCTTTTGATATTAATTTTTCTCTGTGATTCCAATGTCTGTTTTATAAATACTGTTCAATATTTTTTTCATTTTTTTCCGCCTAAAAAACCAATAAGTATCGCCACAAGCCCTAAACCTATTATTATAAAGGCATTTGTATTATCTTGTTCTTTAACAAGGTCCAAATCGCCAATACTTAATTGGGTTTCCGGGATTATCATGGCATAAATACCATAAACCAATAATCCTACCCCTACTACCATTAAAATGGTTTTTATACTTTTGGCCATAACTTTTAATTATAAAATGATACGTTTATCTTACCATTGATACAAAGGTAGAATGGCAGTAAGCCTTTGGCGTTACACAATTATGGCCGATTATTATAGAATTTTAATAGGACGTTTATTTTGGAAGAAAAACAACTTTCTTTAACCATTACTTATTTATTACACAGGGATGCACAGAGGCCCACAAAGGTTTTTTCTCGCAAAGGCGAAAGGCGCAAAGGCGCAAAGCATAACGTAACCTTCTGAAAACTGGGACTGGGACTGAGTTTAATTTTCCGGAAAACCATTTAAGGACAAGGTTTCGAATTCCTTTTTATCGTTTTCAAAAACGAAGAACACTTTAAGTTCTGGGTGTGTTTTTAAAAAGGATTTTACTCTCTCAATCCCCATGGCTTTAAAGGCCGTGGCATACCCATCTGCCATCATGCAATTTTCAGCAATTACCGAAACACTCAATACATTTGTTTTACTGGGATATCCTGTTTTAGCATCAATAATGTGGGCATATCGATTCCCGTCTTTATCTACTTTAAACTTTCTATACGTTCCTGAAGTTGCCATGGCCACATCGTTCAGGGAAATAGCTTTTAAAATAGATTGTGTCCCATCAAAATGTGGCATTTCCACGCCCACTTTCCAAGGGGATTGCTTTTCTAGGTTTTTTCCTCTGGCCCTAATTTCGCCACCAATTTCAACTAAATAATTCTTGATATGTTTACTTTCTAAAAACTCTCCTATCACATCAACACCATAGCCTTTTGCTATGGCATTAAAATCTATAAAAGCACCTTTGGGCTTGCTGATTTTGTTATCTATCAATTTCACTTTGTCCAAACCCACCGAAAGCATCAAACTATCTATTTTTAAACTATCCAAATTGGCTATTTTTCCTTCCGGTCCAAAATCCCAAGCATTTACAACAGCTCCTATAGTAGGGTCGAAAATGCCTTCCGTGTTTTTATAAATTTCTTCCGAAGCCTTAAAAACATTAACAAAATGGGCATCTACAACATTGCTTTCATTTCTGTTTAATTTTGAAATATCAGAATTGAATTGATAAGTGGACATGGATTTATTGAGGACATAAAACAAACTGTCAAACTGTGTTTCGTAGTTAATGTCGGAACCATAAACCACATGATAACCGGTTCCAAAAACAGATCCTGAAAGTTTAGTGTTTTTTATTTCTTTTTTACAGGAAATAAAAACACTTAACAACAGGATTAAAAAGGGTAATGAATGAAACGATTTCAAATTACTAAATTTTATTTGTCTATTTTCTGTCATCTATTTTCTTTCGTCTTTTTGTTCAAGCATCAGTCTTCCGTGATTGGTCTTCATTCTAATTCAAATTGGTTTCTAAAACCTGTATGCCATTGTACTCCATCAGATAATCCTGATTTAAGTAAATAGGCTCTTTTTCGCCATCAATATTACCAATGCCAACACCTGCATAAAGCACTTTGGCATCTTTTTCCCTAGCATGCTTTTTAAAGGCTTCCATCCAAATAACATCATAATTATTAGGATTATCAGGTAAAATAACAACGCGAACAATTACAAAATAGTATTGTTTGTTTTTATCGATACATACAAATTGCGGGTGCTTTTTTAGTTTACTGTTCACGGCAATGAACTCGAAACCACGTTGCTCTAAATCTTTACCAACATGGTTCATGGCTAGATTATGTAGTTCTTGTTGTGTAAGTGCTTTGTTCATAGTGCAAAAATAAAATAAATGTTTTTAATGATGATGACATTTTATGATTGTTTCGATGTAATTAAAACCATTAAATAATTTCATTATGAGTCCTTTTAATAAAATTAGTAAAAATATTCATTTTTTAAAATCTATAAAAACCACTATGGTTTTGTTGATACTTGTATCTGCCTGTAAAAAAGAGGACGATATTCTTGACGAAGAGTTTCCAGTTTTCGGAACGTGTGAAGCTGTAAATCCTAAAGGCAATCTTAGTTTTATAGATTTAAGCAAAGGAATATTTACTTATGAAACTAGTGGAGGTGGCAAAATAGTAATGGACCAATATTTACTTACTATCACCCATAAAGATTATCCTGGTTTTTCAATACAATTTTGGGGTATAACGCATGAGAATCTGAATGCCAAACAGATAAAGGATTTTTCAACTAATCGGCGATCTTTAATTTTTCCTGATGGAACCAAAATCACCATAGTTAACGGTAATCTTGATGATTCTAGAATATCTATTGACATTCGAGAGAATAATGATTACCACCACATTAACTCTGTTTGTAAAACACTGGAATACAGTGCCGTCAATTCTCCGTATGCGCAAAAACTCGATGATATGCTAGCTGACGGTGAAACATGCACATTTGAATTTACTGAAACGGGACTGCTCTTTCTAAATATATATACGGAAGATACTGTTGGCATAAAAGTGGAAAAGCGTGTGCCACTTGGTGAACTATTCAAGAATGAACCTAATATGGTTGCTGATTATTGGCCATAATGTAAAGGAAGTATCTATTCTAAAACCTAATGAGTGATGACATATTTATTAATTAGCGATGTATAATAAACAACCCTTTAATATTTGAATTTTATGTTGTGTTTATTATAACACATCTAATTGATATAAACCACAGCATACATTAAAATAATTCACTATGAAATGTAAAGATTTATTTATTCTAATTATCAGTGCCAGCAGTTTGCTGCTTATAAGCAGTTGCAACAGCCAAACAAAAACTAGCACTAGCAATAACACATCTAATAATTCAGGAAATTTACCTAAGATGAATACAGAATCCACAAAATATATTGCTGGCAAAGACTATACTGAATTTGTTAGGGCCAGGATATTGGATAAAGTAGGATTTCAACAACCGGTAGAAGCGTTTAGCCTTTTAATCCCTCAAAACTGGAAATTTGATGGAGACATCATGTGGAATCCACCAGGTAGCACTTGTGCAGGAAACAATCTTAAAATGAAAGCTGTTTCTCCCGATGGCAAGTATAGTTTTGAAATGCTACCCAATTACATGTGGAGTTTTATTAGCGACCCCCAATTAGCACAATTTATGCAACAACAACAATATCCAAAATACTGTTCGTTTGGTGAGCCTATGAATGCAGACGCTTATTTTAAGAATGTTTTCATCCCTAATGAACTAAGAAATCCGAAAATAGTAAGCATAAAAGAAAGCAGTAGCGGGGTAGAATCTCTAAAAGAAAACGGCGAGAAATCAAGGCAAGAAATGATACACTATGGTGCCAGTCAAGTAAACTTTTACCCAAGCGGCATTAATGCGAATGTAAAGTGGGATAATGGCTCTGAAGCCATCGTTTTATGCGGGGTAATTATTATGGAAACCACAATACCAAATAATTATAACGGCACGTATAGCAAAAGTTTTACAAGTGTGGCATCAGAACGGGTTGTATTTATGTACCCAGCGGGTGAATATGGAAAAGCTGCAAGTATGCTTAGTGTTGTTATGGGGAGTATAAGAACCAATCCTTCATGGAAAAATACAGTAGATAATTTCTGGCGAGAGGTAAGAGAACAAAGCAACCGTGTTAATATTGGTAGAATAAGCATGATTGATGAACAAACCAGACACATGGGTGAAAACGCCATTAAAAAAGGGAATGCCAATTTAAATGCCATGGATGCCAATATGCGTAGTTGGGAAGCGTCTCAACAATCGCAAGATCGTATTCATACCAATTTTATAAAAACCATTCGTGAAGTAGAAAATTATAGGGATGAAACAGGAAAAGTAGAAATGGTTTCAGGATACAATCATGCTTGGAGCAGAAGTGATGGCAGCAGTTTTATTATGAGCGACAATCCTAATTTTGATCCTTCCTCAGTTTTTCAAAATCAAAGATGGAAAGAAATGAAAAAAGTAGACAATTAACGATTTAAATATCCAAACCTAACATAAATAATTATGAAACTATAAAATATGTAAAAAGACGAAAAGCACAAGAAAGCTTTAGAAATAACTTCAATAAAAAATTAATTAATTCAAAATCAAACACATGAAAAAACAAATTTTACTTATTACAATTATTTTAGGACTTATGACATCATCCTGCTCGAAGAATGATGATAACCAAGATTCTAAATTTCAAGGCACATGGACAGGAACTTACACTGGAGCCCAAGACAATGGAAGTTGGACAGCCAATATTGATACGAATGGCAAAGTAACGGGAACCACAAGCTCAACTGTTTATAATAATTCGCTGCAGCTAAATGGAAACATATCCTCAAGTGGTGAATTTATCGCAACTGCTGGCTCTGCTTCCAACGGCGCAGAATTTAATGGACAAATGACTACTACATCTGTCACTGGAACATGGTCTAATACCACCGCAGGAATAAACGGGACTTGGAGCGGGAACAAACAATAGCTTTTATTTGAGTTAGTCAAAAAACATGCACGTATTCCATTATAAATTAAACCTATAAAATAGTGCATGTTTTATATTTTAAAAACGCTACATAAAAATGATGATATTTTACAACTAATCCGATGAACATAAAACATATTAAATAACCAATTAAAAATGAAAAAAATGAAAAAATTAAGTATCGCAATCGTAATCATTTTAGGCTTTAGCCAATTAATGAAAGCTCAAGACATTAAATTTGGCGCAAAAGCCGGTTTAAATTTGGCAAACATGAGTGGTGATGTAGAAGACAATTCTATGAAACTCGCATTCCATCTTGGTGGCATGGCAGAAATTAAAATTTCCGAGCAATTTGCCGTACAACCAGAATTGCTTTATTCTGCCCAAGGCGCCAAATTTTCTGATGGCACGCTGTCCTTAAACTATCTTGCGCTTCCTGTTATGGCAAAATATGCTGTAACCGAAAATTTCAGCATTGAAGCAGGCCCTCAATTTGGCTATTTATTATCAGCCAAAGCAAAAGACACTTCTAATGATAATAGCGAACCCACCTATGAAGCTACAGCTAAAAGTAGCTCAAGTAACAAAGCACAAGCAGTACAAGCGAATTCAAGGGATATTAAGGAAAATTTCAAATCGTTTGATTTAGGATTAGCATTGGGAGGAAGCTATCTTTTAGGCAACGGTATGAACGTGGGCGTTCGGTATATTATGGGCTTATCAAATACTCCTAAAAACGACGATGGTGATTTTAAGTATAAAAACTCAGTTTTTCAATTGTCGCTAGGCTATTATTTCAATTAAAACCAAGAGCATTTTTAGCTTCAACTTTTCAAATATAAAACACGTTTAAAAGTTGAAGCTATGATGACATTTACCAGACAAATCGATGTTCTAAAAACAGTTAATAATTATAAAAATGAATAACTCAATTATCAAACAAATTAAAAAAGGATTGCTTTTACTGTTAATTTTTATTACCACATTTTTCTCTTGCAGTAAAGATGATAATAATCAGGAAGAAGAAGAAGATCCTACAGGACTTACCGTATATGTGGCAGGTTATGAAAATAAAAACAATGATTTTTCAAGTCCAACCTATGCCAAACTTTGGAAAAACGGCAAATCTACCAACCTTACGGATGGCACAAAATCTGCTACAGCACAAGCTGTATATGTATCAGAAAACGATGTGTATGTAGCTGGAGAAGAGCTAATTGGTTCAAAATACATCGCTAAAGTTTGGAAAAATGGGGTAGCTACTAATCTTACAGATGGCTCTAAAGGCGCTAATGCTTATTCTGTTTTTGTATCAGGTAACAACGTGTATGTAGCTGGTAGTGAAGAAGGATCTATTGGATTTAATGCCAAAGTTTGGAAAAATGGTATCGCTACAGATCTTTCAGATGGGGAACAGTCGTATGCAAATTCTGTCTATGTTTCAGAAAACGATGTGTATGTTGCTGGCGTACAATTAAATTTAACAACCTTTATGGCAGTGGTTTGGAAAAACGGTGTGGCTACTAAACTTACAGATGGTTTAAAAGAGGCGACTGCAAAATCTGTATTTGTTTCAGGTAACGATGTATATGTAGGCGGTTCAGAATATGTTAACAACACTTCCAATCAAACAGCCATTGCCAAAATATGGAAAAATGGCGTAGCAACTAATTTATCTGATGGTATAAAACCAGCGTATATAAATTCGGTTTTTGTTAAAGATAATGATGTGTATGCTGCTGGTTTCCAAAGTACGGAAAATAATTACTATTCTAATTTCATGGCTGTGGTTTGGAAAAATGGCGTACCCAACTATCTTACAGATGGTACCTATTATGCAATAGCAACTGGTGTTTTTGTAGTAGGAGATGATGTTTATGTATCTGGGAGAGAACAAAGCGGAGTAAATGGAACCGATATCGCCAAAGTTTGGAAAAATGGCGTAGCAACTAATCTTACAAATGGTAACCAATTAGGAAGAGCATACTCTGTTTTTGTAAAATAAACTGAATCAAAAAAATATATAAAACTAAAATAATTTTAAGAACGATTTGATTGTCCTGAAAATTTGTATATTCCCTTTAGCTATTAAGGTATGGGGGAACTACACAAACTAGACAATCAGTCTCAACTTATTGTTGCAATAAAAACGAACGATTCGGTTGCTTTAAAAGCGCTGTATATATCAAATTATGCAAAAATCGAATCGTTGGTTTTAAGCAACAGTGGCACTAAAGAAGATGCCAAAGATGTCTATCAAGATGCCTTTATTGTTGTTTGGAACAATATAAAAAATAATACGTTTATTCCATTGAACGAATCAGCCATACAAGGCTATTTATACACGATCGCAAAAAATAAATGGATGGATATTATAAAATCATCTCGATTTAAAAAAACAAAGTCAACTTATGAAGAAAAATCATTTGCATATAAAAGCGATGAAGTACATGAAGACGATTCATCAAACGAAAAAATGAAAGCAACGATGGATGCCTTTAAAAACTTAGGAGAACCCTGCAAACAATTGCTCACTAGTTTTTATTATGAAAAAAAGACTTTAAAAGATATAGCTTCAGCATTAAATATTGAAGAAAATACCGTAAGAAATAAAAAATACCGTTGCATGGAAAAATTGCGCACCATGGTACTGCCCCAAAAAACCTAAATAAAAGTGAAAGATAACAGCAACATAACCCAAGATTTATTAGAACGTATTGAACGATATTATAACGATACGATGCCTAATGATGAACGTGAAGCATTTGGAAATAAACTTCAAAGTGATGAAGCATTCAAAACTCAGGTTGAAGATGTAAAAACCTTACTACTTGGTATAGAAACACAATCTTTAAAAGAGCAAATGGATGTCTTTCATTTAGATGTTCCAGAACCAACTACAATATCTAAATCGTCAAAAATCAAATTATTAAACTTCGCAAAATACGCCGTTGCCGCAATTTTAGTGATTGCTTTAGGCCGTTATTGGTTTTTTGGAACGCCTACTAACGAAAAACTTTACGCTAAATATTACACTCCAGACCCTGGATTACCAACAACTATGAGTGCCTCCGATAATTTTGAATTTTATGATGCCATGGTAAATTACAAACATGGCGACTACAAAATCGCTATTTCCAAATGGAAAAAAATTCAACAAAAAAAGCCTACTAACGATACTATTAATTACTTTTTAGCGGCTGCTTATATGGCTAACAATAATATAGAAAATGCCATTCCACTATTTAAAATAACAACTAATAAATTCAAAAGTGCATTTAAAAATGATGCTAATTTCTATTTAGGATTAGCCTATTTAAAAACGAATAATAAAGAGCAAGCTATTAAATATTTAAAATTAAATCATTCAGAAAAAAGTAATGAGCTACTTGATAAATTAAAATGACAATATGCATAAATTTAAACTAACATACCTCTTACTTTGTTTTAGTTTAAGCTATATTTCATTTGCTCAAAATACACATTTAGAAAATTTAAAAACGTTAGACCAATTATTAAGTGATAAAAAATTCACACAAGCTCAATCCGTTTTAAAACAAAATATCGACTATTTAAAATCCAAAAAATCATACTATCTCTTAACAGATTATATTTATTATACTGGCAAAATTAATCTTCAATTAAAAAATCCAACAGCTGCTACAACTTATGTAAATACGTTTATAAAATCTATAACCGATTTAACAGATTCTATAAAAGTATTACGACAGGTAAAATTAGAATTAAGTACATATTATGAACTTATTGGCGACTCACAAAAAGCCTATGATGCCAATTTGGATGCGCTAAAGTTAACTTTTAAATGGAGCAAAACTACACCAGAAGATTATGGTTTAATTGAAAATAACCTTGGGACTTTAGCAAATAGAAAGGGGGATTTAAACTTAGGGTTAAGGCATCATAGAAAAGCTCTTAAATATTATGAGTCCTTCCCAAAAACAAATAAAAAAAGCTTATATATAATCTATAACTCGCTTGGAGGCTCGATGTGGAACGTTTCCAAAATTGACAGTGCCCTTTTTTTCTATCAAAAAGCTGAAAAGACATTAAAATCTATGGAAACAAACCCCATGAACTCGTATTATAGACCTGCCTTACTCAACAATAATATAGCAGGAATTTATGGAAGTCAAGGCAATTTAGAAAAAGCATTGGAAGCTATGAAGCTAGCCATAAACTATCTTAATCAATTTATTAAAACGGATGCTTCTGATGCAAAAAAAGAAAGAGCCAAAGAGTTTTTGTATATGTCCATTGAAAATTATGCAGGTATTTATAAAGATATTGGCGACTTTGAAAAAGCAAAAGAGCTTATTGAATATTCGTATAAAGAAAAACAAAAACACTTTGATGTTAACAACCCTGAACTATACAAAGCAAAAATTTTATTAGGCCAAATATATTTATCATTAAAAGATTACAATCTTTCAGAATCCTATTTAGATGCTGGTATTTCTCATATCAAAAAAATAGATAAAGGCAATAATTACTGGTCTGCTGATGCGCACTATTCTAAAGCTATTTTAAATGAACAGTTAGGAAAGGTTGACACTGCAAAATATTATTATAAAGTAGCTGAACGTCTTTATGAAAACTCTTTAGATGGTGCATATGATGAATTATACTTGGACTTTACATTAAAAGCTTCACATTTTTATGCAACACATCAAGAAAAAGAAAAAGCATTATCTATATCTAAAAACGCATATAATTACATACTAAAAAACCAAGGTTCGACAACATCATTTGAAATTCAACAATGTTTAAATCTTGGAGAGATTTATTATGAATTAGGCGATTTTACCAAGGCTTTAGAAAAAGCATATTCCACAGAAAAATTATTAAAAAAAAGATTACCTACTCAAACTAATTCATCAGATTCCATTGAAATTACCCTATACAAACCACAAACCATACTATTAAAAACACAATCGGCATATAAACTTCAAAACCAAAAAGACGTTTCATTCTTAAAAAAAGAATTTAAAGCTATTAAAGAAGCTATAACAATTATAGAACACCAAAAAACGTTAATTGGCGACGATACTAATACATCTATTTTGATTGAGCAAAATTCTAAAATTTTTGAATTTTCAAAACTATTAGCATTAGAATTATATAAAGAAACAAAAGACAAAGCCTACCTAAATGAGGTTCTAAGTTTACACGAATCAATTATTTATAATCGTATACGAGCAAGATTAAATTCTAAAACCTCAATTACATACGCCAATTTGCCAAAAAAGATATTAGAACAAGAAAAAGCAATTAAAAAAGATCTAAAAATCACCTTAAATGAAACTGATAATATTGATGCCTATATAAAAGCCAATGAGAAATGGAATTTATACTTAAAAATGCTAAAGAATAACTATCCAAAGTATTACAAATTGCGGTTTGCCTCTATTTCTAAATCATTAAAAGATATCCAGCAAAAACTTCCGAATAACACCACTGCAATTAGATATATTTATACAACTGAACAATTATATGCTGTAGTAATATCTAAAAATGACACAAAACTATTTAAAATTAATCAAACAAGTGTCAAAGAACAGATTTTAAAACTAATAGATGAAAAATCATCCTTCAAAAATAATTTTTCCATTTTGAACAACCTCTATACAACCCTATGGAAGCCTTTTGAAAATCAAATTAAAACCAATAATGTTGTTATAATTCCAGATAGAGATTTATTTAATTTAAATTTTGAAATGCTAACAACAAAAGTTATAACATCTAATAAAGAATTAGCAATTAGTAGTTTATTGAAAAAATATACTATTTCTTATAATTATAGTCTATTTTTAATTGATAACAAAATTAAAATAATAGGTTATAAAGATAATTTTGTTGCCTTTGTTCCTGAATTTAACGATAAAATGAAGTCAGATTACAAAGTTTTAATTCAAGATTCTTTATCGTTAGACAAAACATATCTCACACTTTTGCCGCAGCCTTTTTCAAAAGATTTAGCTCAAAATTCAACACGATTATTTAGTGGCATTTCTTTTTTAAACGAAAAAGCTTCGAAACAGATTTTTACTAATGAAGCCAAAGAGCATAAAATTATTCATATTGGCACTCATGCCGAATCAAATAATATATCGCCAGAATTATCTCGATTAGTATTTGCAAAATCTTCAGATTCTATAAATGATAATTACTTATACACTTATGAAATTTATAATGAAAATTTAAGTTCAAATCTAGCCATTTTAACTGCATGCGAAACAGGGAAACCCACCTATCAAGCGGGTGAAGGCATGATATCTTTGGCCCATGCTTTTAACTATGCCGGTAGCGAAAGCATTTTAACAAGCTTGTGGAAAATTGACGAACAATCGAGTGCTAAAATCATCGAGCTGTTTTACCAAAACATTAAAAAAGGATTGCCAAAAAACAAAGCGTTGAAACAAGCTAAACTCGATTACCTTGCCACTGCCGAAGGGAGGACGTTACACCCACAATATTGGGCTGGTTTGGTTTTAATTGGAGACACTTCTCCTATTCAATTACAATCCAATTTAAGCTTGTTTTTATGGATTGCTGGCGGTTTGCTCGCTATTGTATTGATTGTGTTATTTTTAAAAAAACAAACCAAAAACAAATAATTTCCATATTGCTTCACATTAGTCATTCATTTTCTTCTATTTCTTTTACTTTAAAAAATATAATTTGTCATTAATAATCATCCCATTAAAAAAAGTTTAACTTTAAAATCTAAATCTAACTTTTTTCATATTAAAAGAGATTCATCTATTTAGTAGATTACTTCTATGACACACCAACCAACTTCAAAAATAATGGGTCTTTTTTTAGGGCCTATTTTATTTATCTCCATTCAATTATTACCATTCGATATCATTTCCAACAAAGCAGACACGGTTATAGCCACTGCCTTATGGATGGTTTGCTGGTGGATTACCGAAGCGGTTTCAATTTCGGTTACCGCCTTGTTGCCTTTATTATTGTTCCCGGTTTTTAAAGTGATGCCCATCGCCGATGTAGGTGCCAATTACGGAAGTCCCATTGTATTTCTGTTTTTTGGCGGATTTGTTTTGGCCCTGGCATTGGAAAAAGTAAACCTTCACAAACGCATCGCCTTAAACATTATTAAAAAAACAGGCACCACGCCCGATAAAGTGATTCTGGGTTTTATGATAGCTACCGCTTTTTTGAGCATGTGGATAAGTAACACGGCATGTGCGGTTTTTATGCTTCCCATTGCGTTATCGGTCATACATTTACTTATTGACGATGCCGATGGTTTTACCAAAAACGAACAAAATTTCGCCATTAGCGTGATGCTAGGCATTGCATTTGCCGCCAATGCTGGCGGTATCGCCACCGTTATTGGTACACCGCCTAATTCCATCTTAATCGGACTCCTGGAAAACGAATATCAGATAGAAATTTCCTTTTTCAAATGGATGCTTATTGGGTTGCCATTTTCAACTGTTTTGATTGCCGTCATCTATTTTGTTATGGTAAAATGGATATTCCCAAGTAAAGATTTAAAATTTAATGCTTCCAAAGAGGTTATTGATTCCGAAATTAAAAAACTAGGAAAAATGACTGCAAAAGAAAAGCGCGTTTTAACCATATTTGGCATCACCGTTTTTCTTTGGATTTTTAGAACCGTGATCAATTCAATTATTCCCAATCTGGATTTATCGGACACTATGATCAGTATTTTTGGCGCATTGGCACTTTTTACCATTCCGTTCAATTTGAAGAAAGGCGATTTTATTTTACAATGGAACGACACCCAAAAACTGGCTTGGGGCATTTTAATTTTATTTGGCGGTGGTTTGGCATTGGCAAACGGCATGTCTGAAAGCGGCATAGTGGATATGATAGCAACGAGTATATCAAATAGCAATATCAGTATTTTACTAACCGCAACGTTGTTAATAGTTTTGATGCTATTTTTAACGGAGTTAATGAGCAATGTAGCCTTAACCGCTGTTTTGGCACCTGTTGTGGCAGGTATCGCCATTGGGTTAAACATCCCAATCCTTTATTTGTTAATTCCGGTAACCATAGCCAGCAGTTGTGCGTTTATGCTTCCAATGGCAACACCTCCCAACGCCATAGTGTTTGCCAGTGGCTACCTTAAAGTAAGCGAAATGGCACGGGTGGGTTTGATCATCAATTTAATATCGGTTATTTTATTGGTGATTATGTTTAAATTTTTCGTGCCACTTGTTTTTTAGAAATTTAATTTTTTAGGAAAAGTCCAAATTTTTCAATAAATTAGGAAGAAAATCACAACGCTATGAAAACTTCCATAAGGCTAGATGCGGCCATAAAAAAATTATATAACGCCTTTCACAACAACACTTTGCACCCAGAATGCTGTACGCAATGTGCCGTTGGAAATATACTTGATAATAAAGACAGTTGGAAACATTTATCGGACCAACACGGTGCTTTGCAACTAAACTATGTTGGCAAGGTACACCAAGCCTTGGGGCGTACTTTTAATGGCTATTCCCCCATGGAATTATTGCACATTGAAATAACTTTTTTAAAGGCTTGCGGGTACACCGTACCACTTTACCATAAAAACAAGAAGCCTAAAAACCCCACCGATAAAGATGTGTTGTTTAATGGCCTTTCGGCTGTCATTACTTATTTATGTTGCTTAGATGGTGTTTCAAACATTATGGATTACACAAAATTGTTTGAATACAAACAGGATAAAACAAGTTTTGAAACTGCGGAAACAATAGGATAAAAAACAGTGTTTTTCTTGTACCGTTTTAAAAAGCAGTATTCTTTTTAAGTAATGTATGGATGTGTTCCGATTGCCTTAAAACCCAGCTTCAGAATATTGGTATTGGTAATGCACTTTCAAAATCGAGCGACTTTGCGAGGCATCAGACAAAAAAATTATCAAGCGATATTGTTGACAATTAAATTGAATTTGAAACTGAAAATTTGAAAATATGGATTGTCCCCTAGAGGGGACTTTAGGCGTGTTTTTAAAATTTGAGTGATATTTAATTATATTTGAAAAACAAACATATAAAATACTTGTCAATGGTAGCGATAATACTAATTTCATTGATTTTCTTTTATAAACCAAAGTTACATTTACTAAAGGACTTTTAAAAGTGATTAAAAAATGAAAATATAACACTTGATTTTGTGAGAAAAAAAAGATATATTCGTTTTGACTGTTTACATATAAAATTAAAAACTGATTTTATCTTTAAATCATGCGCAAATGGAGAAAAACATTCAATACAGGAAAATGACGATTAAATGAACTCCATTGCTTTCATAGATACAGAAATTGACCCGAAAAGCAAAAAGATAACTGATATTGGTGGGATTAAAGACAATGGCAATTCTTTTCATTCAAATTCTATTTTAGGCTTCATTAATTTTCTTAATGGCACTCAGTTTATTTGTGGCCATAATATTTTCAACCACGATTTAAAGTATATTCATAATGCGTTGATTGACGCTGGGGTTAATATATCAAACGCCATTGACACCCTATATCTTTCCCCCTTACTATTCCCTACAAAACCTTATCATGCTTTACTTAAAGACGACAAGCTACAAACAGATGACATCAATAATCCGCTTAATGATTCAATAAAAGCAAAAGACCTTTTTTTTGATGAAGTAGCCGCTTTTCAACAAACTGACGAAAAATTAAAACAGATTTTGTACTTACTGTTGCATGACAAAAAAGAGTTTCTTTCTTTTTTCCGTTTTATTGATTACAATTGCAAGCATACAAATCTTGAAAAATCAATACAAGAAAAATTTTATTCTGAAATTTGTGAACAAGCCAACCTAACAAAAATAATTTCGGAATATCCAATTCAATTAGCTTATTGCTTAGTCCTTATAAATTGCAGAAATCGATATTCAATTACCCCACCCTGGGTACTAAAAAATTATCCTGACGTAGAAAAGGTAATGATTGCTTTAAGAAATAAACCATGCCTTACGGGGTGTATGTATTGTGACCAAGCACTCGACATTCATCTGGGACTGAAAACATATTTCGGTTTTGATTCTTATAGAACTTATGATGACGAACCTTTACAAGAGAAGGCAGTTAAGGCTGCGATTGATAATACATCCCTTTTAGCCGTTTTTCCAACAGGTGGAGGCAAATCAATTACATTTCAAGTCCCTGCTTTAATGAGTGGAGCTGCAACAAAAGGCTTAACCGTTGTAATTTCTCCTTTGCAATCCCTTATGAAAGACCAAGTTGATAACCTTGAAAAAAGCGGAATTACCGAAGCGGTTACCATAAACGGTTTGCTTGACCCAATTGAAAGAAGCAAGTCTTTTGAAAGAGTAGAAGCTGGTTCTGCCTCTATACTTTACATTTCGCCAGAATCATTACGTTCAAAAACAATAGAACGACTATTATTAGGAAGAAAGATTGTTCGTTTTGTAATTGATGAAGCACATTGTTTTTCTTCTTGGGGACAAGATTTTAGAGTTGATTACTTATATATAGGCGATTTTATAAAACAAATCCAAAAAAAGAAAAATCTTGAAGAAACAATTCCAGTTTCATGCTTTACTGCAACTGCCAAGAAAAAAGTAATAGAAGATATTAGTGAATATTTCAAAGAAAAATTATCAATTAATTTAGAAGTTTTCCGTTCAAAAGCCACAAGAACCAATTTAAAATACAAAGTTTTCGAAAAGGAAAATGAAGAAGACAAATACAATGCAGTTCGTGATTTGATAGAAGAAAAAAACTGTCCAACAATAATTTATGTGTCTCGAACACGAAAAGCTTATTTATTGGCTGAAAAATTAACTCAAGACGGTTTTCAAGCAAAGCCATATCATGGTAAAATGGACAAAAATGAAAAGTCGGCAAACCAAAATGCTTTCATTGCTGGTAAAATTCCTGTAATGGTTGCTACTTCTGCATTTGGAATGGGAGTTGACAAAAAAGATGTTGGAATGGTAATTCACTACGACATTTCAGATTCATTAGAGAATTACATCCAAGAGGCAGGTAGAGCGGGACGAGATGAAAAAATAACAGCAGATTGTTTTGTGCTTTTTAATGAGGAAGACCTTGGTAAACACTTCATATTACTTAATCAAACCAAACTTTCCATTAAAGAAATACAACAGGTGTGGAAAGCAATAAAGGAAATAACAAGATTTCGTAACACTGTTTCCAATTCAGCATTAGAAATTGCTAGGAAAGCAGGTTGGGATGACAATGTTGTTGAAATTGAGACAAGGGTAACAACAGCCATTGCTGCACTTGAAAATGCAGGTTATTTAAAAAGAGGGCAAAATATGCCAAGGATTTTTGCAAATAGCATTTTGTCAAAAACAGCACAGGAGGCTATTGATAAAATCAATGCTTCACAAAGGTTTGAGGAGAAACAAAAAGAAAAAGGCATTAGGATAATCAAGAAATTGATTTCGGGAAAAAACAGAAAACAATCAAACGATGAAGTTGCAGAATCGAGAATAGATTATATTTCAGACCACCTAGGGATTGTTAAGGAAGAAGTAATAAATATTGTGAACCTTCTTCGTGAAGAAAAAATTTTAGCAGATGCCAAAGATTTAACCGCTTTTATCAAGAAAGGTGAAAACATAAATCGTTCATTAAATATTGTTGAGTCATTTAGCAAAATAGAAAATTTTCTTTTGCCATTGTTTGAAGAAAAGGAAAAGACTTTTCATATAAAAGTGCTTAATGAAAAAGCCGAGGAAAATGGCTGTAAAGATGCAACACCAAGCAAAATTAAAACGCTTATTAATTTTTGGGCAATCAAAAATTGGATTAAGCGACACAGCACGGGATATTCTAATAATCATGTTGTAATACTTTGTATTCAACCAAAGGAATCTTTGAAAGAAAAGTTAGAAAAACGGCATGAGATAGCAAAATTTATAGTTGAGTTGCTTTATGAAAAAAGCAATAAAAACATGGTTCAAAATGATACAGAAGAAATATTGGTTGAATTTTCTGTTCATGGATTAAAGGAAGCTTATGAAAAACGGATTCAACTCTTTAAAAGGGACATTTCAATTGAAGATATTGAGGACACACTTTTCTACCTTTCAAGAATTAATGCCATAAAAATTGAAGGAGGGTTTCTAGTCATTTATAATCGACTCACAATTGACAGGGTTGAGCAAGACAATAAGAAAAGATACAAGAATGACGATTATCAAAAATTAAATCAGTTTTATGAGAATAAAATTCAGCAAATCCATATCGTTGGTGAGTATGCCAAGAAAATGATTGGTGATTATAAAGGGGCTTTACTTTTTGTGGATGATTACTTTCAATTGAATTACAATTCATTTCTCAATAAATATTTTCCTGGCAGTAGACAAAATGAAATAAAAAGAAATTTAACCCCAGCCAAATTCAGGCAATTGTTCGGTTCATTATCTCCAATACAATTAGAAATCATTAAGGATAATGAAACAAAATATATGGTTGTTGCCGCGGGTCCGGGGAGTGGAAAGACAAGAGTTCTAGTCCATAAATTAGCATCACTGCTTTTGATGGAAGATGTGAAACATGAACAACTATTGATGGTCACATTTTCGAGAGCGGCAGCAACAGAGTTTAAAAAGCGTTTACTTGAACTTATTGGTAATGCAGCCAATTATATAGAAATAAAAACTTTTCATTCTTACTGTTTTGATTTGCTTGGGAAGGTTGGAAGTTTGGAAAAGTCTGATGCCATTTTAAAAAGCACGATTGAGAAAATAAAAAATGGAGATGTTGAACCTAATCGAATAACAAAAACTGTTTTGGTTATTGATGAAGCACAGGATATGGATGCCGATGAATTTGCTTTGATAAATGCCCTAATTTACCAAAATGAAGACATGAGAGTTATTGCCGTTGGTGATGATGACCAAAATATTTATGAATTTAGGGGTGCGAGTTCAAAATATATAGAGCGTTTTATTACCGAAAGGAATGCCGTAAAACATGAACTGATAGAGAACTATAGAAGCAAACATAATTTGGTTGAATTCACAAATAGTTTTGTAAAAACGATTAGCCACCGATTAAAACAAATTCCTATTATTGCTAAACAAAAAGATAATGGGAATATTAAGTTAGTGCGTTATCAAAATGGAAATCTTATTTCCCCTTTGGTACAAGACATACTTTTAACCGAATTATCAGGAACTACTTGTGTATTGACAAAGACAAATGAAGAAGCATTACAAATTACAGGTTTGTTGTTAAAAAACGGAATGCAATCAAAGTTGATTCAAACCAATGATGGTTTCAGTCTTCAAAATCTTAAAGAAGTTCGGTTCTTATTGAATCAAATTAATTTAGGGGATGATGTATTTATTATCACTGACGAGGTTTGGGAAACTGCAAAAAGGAAACTAAGAAATAAATTCCAACAGAGTTCTAAATTGGAAATATGCAATAACATCATTAGAGATTTTGAAGCCACCAATCCAAAGAAGAAATACAAATCAGATTTGGAAGTATTTATACGGGAATCCAAACTTGAAGATTTTTATAATGAAAATGGCGAAACAATTTTTGTCTCTACTATACACAAAGCAAAGGGCAAAGAGTTTGATAATGTTTTTATCATGCTTGAAAATTTCAACCCTTCAAGTGATGAGGCAAAACGACAACTATATGTTGCAATGACTAGAGCTAAACAAAACTTGACCATTCATTTAAATGGAAATTATCTTGACAACATAGACGCTGAAAACATAATTCTAAGTGAAGACCAAGAGGAACATTCACCTCCAAACCAATTAGTAATGCACCTAACCTTTAAAGATGTTTGGTTGGATTATTTTTCAACGAGGCAGCATTTAATTTCACAACTCACAAGTGGAGATGTTTTGACCATAAAGGGTGATGAATGCACAAACTCAAAAGGTCAATCATTATTAAAATTTTCAAAGCATTTTCAAAATATTATTGAACACAGAAAACAGGAAGGATTTCTATTAAAAGAAGTGAGGGTAAATTTTATTGTTTATTGGAAAAAAGAAGATGCTGAACAAGAAATACAAATTATTTTGCCCGAATTATTTTTTGATAGAACTAATTGAAAATCCAAAGAAACCTTTGAAAAAAAGTCGGAATTCTATATTAAAAACATAAGTACATGACAAAAATTGAAACATACATTTTTAAATGACTGATTGTCAATAGCTCTATAATATTTGGCGTTTCAGACCTGTCAGGTTTTTAAAACCTGACAGGTCTTGATTTCAGTAGGCTTAATAGAGTTTAATAAATGTTAATATAATTTTTTGTCATGTACTAAAATTAAAAACTTAAAGACTAATTCATCTGCGTTAGGGATTGGAGCGATATCCTTTTGGTTTTTCATGGGTAGGAAAAGACCTTTAAAAACAAATCCATAGATTTAATTGTGGATTTCTGCTTTCTCAGGAATGACAAAAAAGCAAAAGATTTAGCGTAAAGCCCGACCCGATAGGGTAACGCCCAACTTCACACTATTATTTCTGTATTTTTAATGAAGAGATTCCTGCCTACGCAGGCATTGCAAAACTACTCCTCTGCCCCTTGGTGCTTTGAGTAGTTTCTCCATTTTTCAATACATTGTACCATATCATCTGGAATGGGCGTATTAAAACTCATGAATTCTCCTGTTTTCGGGTGTTTAAACCCCAGTGTTTTGGCGTGTAGTGCTTGACGCGGCAATACCTTAAAACAGTTATCTACAAACTGTTTGTACTTGGTAAAGGTGGTGCCTTTTAACACTTTTTCGCCACCGTAGCGTTCGTCGTTAAACAGCGTATGCCCAATGTGTTTCATGTGCACACGTATTTGGTGGGTGCGCCCCGTTTCGAGCTTGCAGGACACCAAAGTAACGTAACCCAAGCGTTCTAAAACCTTGTAATGGGTAACGGCGGGTTTGCCTTTATCGGCATCATCGCCAAGAAAAACGGTGTTTTGCAATCGGTTTTTGGGGTGCCGCCCAATGTTGCCTTCCACGGTGCCTTCCTCGGCTTCCATATTTCCCCAAACAAGGGCAACATACTCGCGTTCGCTGGTTTTTTCGGCAAATTGTAACGACAAATGCGCCATGGCGTGTTCGGTTTTTGCAATCACCAAAAGGCCGCTAGTGTCTTTATCAATGCGGTGTACCAACCCTGGGCGTTCGCTGGAATTGTTTGGCAGGTTTTCAAACCTGTAAATCAAGGCATTAATGAGTGTGCCGGAATAATTCCCATGTCCTGGATGTACCACCATGCCGGCTGGTTTATTTACAACGAGCAAAGTGTCGTCTTCATAAACAATATCCAACGAAATATCCTCACCAACCAACAAATTTTCATGTGGTGGATGCGTGAACAATACCCGAATTTTATCGTGCGGTTTTACTTTGTAGTTCGATTTTACGGGTACGCCGTTTACAAAAATGCTTCCGTTTTTAGCGGCCGTTTGTATTTTGTTTCGAGTGGCATTCTCGACAAAATTCATTAAATATTTATCGATGCGAAGTGGATTTTGGCCTTTATCTACGGTAAACGCATGGTGTTCGTAAAGGTCGCTTTCATCATCAATAAAATCTGGTGTATAATCTTGCATGGTAAAAACTATGGAAAACCACAGTAGTTTTAACTATAAGTTCTTAATTTATTTCTTCGGCAACGGGTTCATCAGATGAAGATGAGTCGTCATATCCCGGTCTGTTGCCATTCCCTAAAACAAAATCGATAGAAGAGGTCATTGCCAATTTATCGCCTTCTTTTAAATCTTCACCCTTAAACGACATTTGCAATACCAAATCTTTAGCAATATTATCAACATACGTTACCTTTCCTACTTTAAAACCTAAAGCTTCCAAGGTTGGTTTTGCTTGTCTAAAAGTACGTTCCCTTAAGTCCGGGACCGTGATTTTCCGGTATCCTGATGGGTTAACGGTAATGTATATTTTACGTTCTTCCTTAACTTGGGCTCCTGCGTTGGGGTCTTGGTCAATCACCGAAAACTTCGGATAATCGGGGTTGTAATTTGCAGAGTCCTGAACTTGCATCACTAAATTATTGGAGTTCAATTCTATGGAAGCCACACTCACGGATTTTCCTTTTAGGTCTGGCACCGTTTGAAAATCGCCATGGTTTGTTGTGATGTTCAACCATTTTAAAACAATAAAAACCAATACAATAATGGCAGCTATGGCCAATAGTATTTGTTTTAAAAACACTTTACTTGTTAGAAATTTAATAACGCTCATCTATAAAATTTTCGATTAGGCAAATATATAAAAACAGAACTGTTTTTTCTTTTGCAATATATGTGATATTTTAGCTTAACTATTAATAGATACGTTTTATTGTGGTTTTTAGACCGATGACTGGTAACTCGAATACCAATAAGAAATAAAAAAAAGATTCCCTCCCGTATTCTATCGGGATTCGAGGGAATGAAAAAAATATATAATTTATGAAAAAGAATATTGCGATTATTATGGGTGGTTATTCCAGTGAATACCAAATCTCATTGAAAAGTGGAAATGTGGTGTACCAAACTTTGGATACTTCAAAATACGATGCTTACCGAATTCATATTTTTAAGGATAAATGGGTGTATGTTGATGGTAGCGATGCTGAATTTCCTATGGATAAAAATGATTTTTCGGTAACGGTAAACAACTCTAAAATTACTTTTGATTGTGTTTTTAACGCCATACATGGGTCGCCCGGAGAAGATGGTTTTATGCAAGCTTATTTTAAGTTAATTAACTTACCACACACCAGTTGCGATATGTATCAGGCCGCTTTAACCTTCAATAAGCGTGACTGCCTAAGTACTTTAAAACCTTACGGGATAAAGACTGCGGAATCGTTTTTCGTCAATTTGGGCGATGCAATTGATGAAGATGCTATTGTTGCCAAAGTAGGTTTGCCTTGTTTTGTAAAAGCCAATAAGGCTGGAAGTAGTTTTGGGGTGACCAAAGTGCACAATAAAGAAGATTTACAAAACGCCATTAATGTAGCATTTAAGGAAGATGATGAAATTATTATTGAATCCTTTTTAGATGGTACCGAAGTTTCGGTTGGCGTGATTACTTATAAAGGGGAAACCAAAGTATTGCCCATTACCGAAATTGTTAGCGAAAATGATTTTTTTGATTACGAAGCTAAATATTTAGGAAAATCACAAGAAATAACGCCGGCAAGATTAACTAAAGAGGAAGAAACCAAAGTAAATAAAATTGCCAAAAAAGTGTACGAAGTTTTAAAAATGAAAGGTTTTAGCCGAAGCGAATATATTTTTAAAAATGGCGAGCCCCATTTATTGGAGGTAAATACCGTACCCGGATTAACACTGGCAAGTATTTTACCGCAACAAGCCGCCGCCGCCGGTATTCCTTTAGCGGAGTTGTTTGAGAATGCGATTGAAGCCTCCCTTAATCCCTCCTAAGGAGGGAAACTGTTGTGGAAACAAATTATAAATAAACTTTGTATATTTACTATTATTAATTTCTCCCCTTTGGGGAGATTAAGAGGGGCAAATGAAACGAGCCATATTTCCGGGGTCTTTTGACCCGATTACATTAGGTCACTACGACATCATTAAACGTGGTGTCACGCTTTTTGATGAAGTTATTGTGGCCATTGGCATCAATGCCGATAAAAAATATATGTTCTCGCTGGAAGAACGTAAAAAGTTTATTGAAGATACTTTTGCCAATGAACCTAAAATAAAAGTGGTTACTTATAAAGGCTTGACGGTGGATTTTTGCAAAGAAGTGGGCGCTAAATTTATTTTACGGGGGTTGCGAAATCCTGCCGATTTTGAGTTTGAAAAAGCCATTGCGCATACCAATCGCCATTTATCAACTATCGAAACCGTTTTTCTTTTAACGGCTTCCAAAACATCCTACATCGCATCTTCCATAGTGCGCGACGTTATTAGAAACCATGGCGATTACACCAAGTTTGTACCTGATAGTGTTCGGGTAAAATAATTTGTTAATTATTCAGCCCTTTTTAAGTAAATAAAAACAATTCCCCATGGCATCATCAAATAAAAAAGAGTTGTTAACAGAGCAACGCGACACATTGCTCCATGTTTTAAAAGTTCGTTTTGAGAAAAACATGAACCGTCATAAAGATATTGAATGGACAAAAGTGCTTGCTAAATTAGATGATTCTCCAGAAAAACTTTGGTCTTTAAATGAAATGGAACGCACGGGCGGTGAACCTGATGTGGTAGTCCCGATAGCTATCGGGAACGATAAAAAAACGGACGACTTTATTTTTTACGATTGTTCCGCCGAAAGTCCAAAAGGACGTAGAAGTGTTTGTTATGATCGGGAAGCGTTGGAATCCAGAAAAGAATACAAGCCCGAAACCAGTGCTGTTGATATGGCAGATGACATGGGTATCGACATCTTAACAGAAGAACAATACAGAGAATTGCAAACATTGGGGGATTTTGATATGAAAACATCGAGCTGGTTAAAAACCCCTGATGCTATCAGAAACCTTGGCGGTGCCATTTTTGCAGATTTCCGTTACGGGCATGTTTTTGTGTATCACAATGGTGCGCCCTCGTATTATGCAGCAAGAGGGTTTCGTGGTTATTTAAGAGTTTGATAGTTGTAATTGTTTCACAAAAAGCTCACAAAGGTTTTTTCGCGCAAAGGCGCAGAGCCGCAAAGCTTATTAGTAAACACACTCTGAACTTTGAACTTTGAACTTTGAACTTTGAACAAAACTAAAACTTATACTCCGACAGACCTTTGGTAAACGCCTCTGGGTTTTCAGCTAAATGGTAGCGTGGGTCGTCAATGTCTTCAACAATAACCTCTCTAAATTTAGGACTTGATTTGTATAAAAGCTCTTTACAATCTTCACTTAAATGCTTTAACTTAATTGTTTTTCCTTCAGCTTCATATTTATTTACCAAATTGAATATGGCTTCAATGGCGGAATGGTCAGAAACTCTCGATTCAACAAAATCGACCTCAACATTAACAGGATCGTTTTTAGCATCAAATTTATCATTAAAAGCAAGAATAGACCCAAAAAATAACGGTCCCCAAATTTCATAAACTTTAGTGCCATCTTCACGCATGCGTTTTCTGGCACGAATACGTTTGGCGTTTTCCCAAGAAAAAACCAAAGCACTTATTATAACACCCGCAATAACGGCAATGGCCAAATCGAAAATAACGGTTAAGGTTGAAACCGCTACTAAAACAATAACATCGCTTTTAGGTATTTTATTTAAAATTCTAAAACTACTCCATGCAAACGTGCCAATAACCACCATAAACATAACGCCAACCAAGGCCGCAATGGGTACGCGTTCTATAAGTCCGGATGCAAAAAGAATAAATATCAATAGTAAAACTGCTGCCACAATACCCGATAATCGTCCCCTTCCACCTCCTTTTATATTAATCAACGATTGCCCGATCATGGCGCAACCTCCCATACCACCAAAAAATCCCGTAACGATATTTGCTCCACCTTGGGCTAGACATTCTCGGTTGGTATCGCCTCTGGTTTCGGTTAATTCGTCAACAAGATTTAAGGTCATTAAGGATTCTATCAAACCAATCGCCGCAAGTATTAAGGCGTAAGGTCCAATGAATTTTAAAGTTTCAAAAGTAAACGGTACTTTACTGAATATATCCGTTTGAAATTGTGGCAAACCCCCTTTTAAACCGTCGCCACCACCATCACGAATAAAACTTCCAACGGTAGCAACATCTAAATTTGCAAAAATCGCAATGGCAGAAACCACTAAAATAGCAACCAACGCTTCGGGCAGCTTTTTAGTCAGTTTTGGCAAACCAAACATGATTGCCATGGTTAAAGTTACTAAAGCAAGCATTATCCAAAACTCTAAACTTGATCCAAGATTATGAAATAGTTCTGTAAACCAAGCCTTGAAATTCCACCAAAATGGTGTTTTCTCTGAAATTATTTTCGGAAACATGTTTAGTTGCGACAAAAATATCACGATTGCCAATCCATTTACAAATCCCATCATGACGGGGTGCGGAATCAATCGAACGAATTTCCCCAATTTAAAAACACCCGCCAACATTTGGACAATACCCATTAAAATAACGGTAGCGAATAGATAGTACAATCCTAAATTTTCTCCTTCAGCACCCAAAGCGTTTCCCTCAGCTACCAAACTTACCATAACCACAGCTAAGGCACCAGTGGCACCACTTATCATACCCGGACGACCCCCAAAAATAGAGGTGATTAAACCAACCATAAAAGCGGCATACAATCCAACCAATGGGTCAACACCAGCAACAAAAGCAAAAGCAACGGCCTCTGGCACTAAAGCCAAAGCCACCGTAATGCCGCTTAAAATATCATTTTTTGCATTGGCTGCACGCTTTCTGATAAATTCGGTCATGGTTTATTTTTTGAAGGTGCAAATTTACATTTATTATATGTAGGAGCAAGATTGAATATCTCTTTTATAGTATATTGGCACTAAAACGTTTGAAATATAGACTTGATTTTGAAAGAAAAACAAGTTATCTTCGTTTTTAAGTGCAGATAAGCAGATAAACATTAATACGATTTGATGTTTTTATGGTTTTGAAAACTACTTTTAAAGAAGATAGTAACTTAGAAACATAGGTTAAAAACTGAATTTAATTACATTTGTTTCTTATGAAAAAGAATCTTTACATAATTGCAGGTTGCAACGGAGCAGGAAAGACGACTGCCTCTTTTACTATATTACCTGAAATATTAGACTGTAAAGAATTTGTAAATGCTGATGAAATTGCTAAAGGCTTATCTCCGTTTCAACCAGAAAAAGTTTCATTTGAAGCGGGCAGAATAATGCTTAAAAGAATAAACGAACTTTTAGAAACAGACAAAAACTTCGCTTTTGAAACTACATTGGCAACAAAAAGCTATAAAACAAAAATTACTGAAGCTAAAAATAAAAACTATCATGTTATACTTTTATTCTTTTGGTTACAAAATGTGGATTTGGCTATTGAAAGAGTTAAAACCAGGGTTTTAGAAGGAGGTCATAATATTGAAACTGAAATTATAAAACGCAGATATTTTAATGGAATAAAAAATCTTTTTGAAATTTATCTTCCAATTGCTGACGAAGTTATGATATTTGACAACTCAGAAGGGAGACATGATTTGATTGCTAAAAAAACTTTAAATACTGAAATCGACATTTTTAACGAAATCAAGTTCAACAAACTTAAAAACTATTATTATGGAAACACATAAAATGACTCCAAACCAAACTAAAATTTTAGAAGGCATGGATAAAGTTTACGAAAAATTAATTGAGTTCAAAAAGAAAACGAACAGTGAACTCGTGATTCTAAAAGACAATAAAATTACGAGGGTGAAACCTTAACATGACTTTAAAAAAAACTAATAATCTAAAACACAGAACCATGAAAAACACCATTCTATTAATCGCACTCACTTTAATTTCAACTATTGGCTATCCCAGTTATGCCCAAACGAATTCAAAAAAAGAAATGATGGCTGAAAAAACATTCATAAAACATGCGGACGACGCTTTAACCATCATGCAAAAAGCAGCGGCAGATATGGAGGTTCAAGGTGTTGCTATGGTTTTTTACATTCCCGGAGAGTCTACACAATCTTGGATTTCTAAAATGAAAGTAGCAGGCATGTTAACTAACGAAAAAGCTAATTTTTTAGCCATAGCAAGCTCTAAAGCTGCTGAAATGGCTGAAACTTTTAAAAATAGTGGCGATAAAACCCGAGAACCAAAAAAGGGCGAATTGGGTTATATTGGTGGCGTAATTAAAAAAGTGGGTTCTGGATATCTTTTAGCTACTTTTTCGGGGGCTACAGGTCAACAAGATGCTGAAATTTCCACTAAAGGATTGGAACATTTAAGTAAATTCTATTAGACCAACAATTTAATATTAGCATACGAGTTTTCCAGTGCTTCCTGCGTTTGCTCTGGGTTTAACCATTCCACTTTGGTAATGCCTTCTTCTTCTTGGGCATACAAATCGCCTTTAAAACTGGTTTTCATTTCAAACCAATAGGTCACTTTTATGCTATGGTTTCCGTTGCGCTTAAAAATATGGTAGGTGGTTTCCAAAGGTTTTGTTATTTCCAATCCGCCAACTCCTGTTTCTTCGGTAACCTCTCGTATAGCCGTTTTTTCTATACTTTCGGTGCCTTCAATTTTCCCTTTGGGCAAATCCCATTTATCATTTCGGTAAATAAATAAAATATCGTTGTTCTCATTAAAAACCTTGCCACCACCAGCAACCACGTTGGGCAGCTTTTTCAAAAACTTTTTTAGAAGTTTCTCCCCGTTTTTATGAATGAGCCTCGCTTCTTCCAATGGCGTAGTATTAAGATCCTTTATTACTTTTCCAATATGTACTGTATCGAGCAAATAATTTTTAAAGTTCGTTTCTTGTTCCACTATTGTGGTTAATATGATGGGTTTATCGCCTACAAAAATTTTATGCATGCCTATCTAAATAAATTTATCCGTTAAAAATACTTTATCGATTCTTAATGATGCTTGTTTCGTTTTTGTAAAAATATCATTTTTAGGCACACTCCATGCATTGTTGAAAAAAATATTTTTTATTCCATGCCCCAAATGATGAAAAACTAAATTTATGTTTATTTTTGTCGTTATGATTTTTAATGAAGACATCGCTAAAAAAACCGCTGAAGTTTTATTGCAGGTAAATGCTATAAAATTGAGCCCTACCACACCTTTCACGTGGGCTTCGGGATGGAAATCGCCTATTTATTGCGACAACCGTATTGTATTATCATTTCCCCCCATTAGAAACTATATTCGGGAAACCATGGCTAAACAAATTGAAAAGCAATATGGAAAACCCGATGTTATTGCTGGTGTGGCCACAGGTGCCATTGGGATAGGGATGTTGGTGGCAGAATATATGGGACTTCCGTTTGTTTATGTAAGACCGGATGCCAAAAGCCATGGACGTAAAAACCAAATTGAAGGTTTTATTGAAAATGGGCAAAATGTGGTAGTGGTTGAAGATTTGATAAGTACCGGCGGCAGTAGTTTAAACGCCGTGAAAGCTTTAAAAGAAGCACGCGTGAACGTTAAAGGTATGATTGCCATATTTACTTATGGATTTGATATTTCGAAACAAAATTTTGAAGAGGCTGGTATAAAATTGCAAACTTTAAGCGATTACAACAGTTTGTTGGAACAGGCTTTAAAAACCAACTATATTTCCCAAAAAGAATTGAAAACCTTATTGGAATGGAACACCAACCCCAGTGAATGGAAGTATGGTGTTTAGTTGTGAAGCTGTTTGTTGTGAAGATGTTTAGATGTTACTAACAACTCAACAACAAACCCCTCAACATCAAACCCCTCAACGCCAAACAACTCAACAACAAACACCAAACAACATGAATTTAGAATCCCCAAAAATAAGTGTAGAAAAATCATCTGAAGAGGTGTTTGATTTTTTATCTGAAATTAAAAACTTCGAATCCTTAATGCCCGATAACATTAGTAAATTTGAGGTTTTAAGTGAAGATAAATTCTTATTTGCACTAAAAGGCATGCCGGAAATCATTCTTAAAAAGAAAGAAGTGATGCCTCCCAATAAAATTATTTTGGGTGCAGCTGGTGGGAAAATCGATTTTTCGCTCATTGCCAACATTTACCAAAAAGACACTAATTCCAGCGAAGTACAATTGGCATTTTCCGGTAATTTCAACCCCATGATGGCCATGATGATAAAAGGCCCTATCAGTAAATTCATCGAAACATTGGCTACGAGTATTCCTGAAGCTATTTAAGGCTTAATGCTGAATTGTTGAGGGATTAAAAAATAACTTCGTGCAACTCTGTGATCCTTTGTGCTAATTAGTGATATAGCTTTTACACAAATATCCAGAAGCTATTCAATACAAAAGCGTAATGGTTTTAAAAGCAAATTCTTTTTTAACATCATTTTCAAGAAGTACTTGAAGGCTTCCGGAATCGGAAACATTTTTTATAAAACCTGCAAACACAGAACCTTCGGCATCTTGAAATGTGGAAGGTTTGTCTTTTCTGAAAAGATAGGATTCATATTCATCCTTCAAAACATCAAACTGTTCGTTTTTCAAAACATGGAAATAGTATTTTAAATTTTTGATAACTACATGCGCTATTTCATCTAAATCATAAACGCGCCCGGATATTAGTTTTAATGAGGAAGCTTGCGGCAAATTATCAAACTCCGTTTGGTTTACATTCAACCCAATGCCGATAAAAGATGCATGGAATTTATTTTGTTTCACCACATTTTCAATCAAAATACCGCAAATTTTCTTGTTTTCTGACAAAATGTCGTTAGGCCATTTCACGCTTAATTTGCTTATTGAAAAAAACTGCAAGCTTTTAATCAATGCCAACGCGGTAACCATACTGATGTAAAAAGGATACTCTAAATTAAACTTAGAAACATCCTTATACACACTGAACGTGAGGTTTTTAGCCGTTTGAGAACTCCACACCGTACCCATTTGTCCCCTACCCTGTGTTTGCTTTTTAGCCATTACCGCGGTGTAATCGGCAATAGGTTCCTGTACGCAAAGGTTTCTTAAATAGCTGTTGGTGGAATCGATGGCATTAAGTTTGATTATAGGCATCTAGCAGTTATTATGGGTCTTTAAAATCTTATGATTATTTTAAACTATAAAGAACTAAAAAAATAATAACTTTGCAAAAATTAAAAAAACTTAATGGCGAAAGAAAATATAAGCGCAGACCAATTAATATCTGTAATAATAAGTGGCATTGAAGACGTTAAAGGCAAGGAAATAAATATTCTGGATTTAAGGGACATTGAAAATACGGTTTGCGATTATTTTATAATTTGCGAAGGCACTTCAAACACGCAAGTAAACGCTATAGTCAATTCAGTACAAAAAAAAGTGAGCAAAGCGCTTAAAGATCATCCTTGGCACACCGAAGGTATGGATAATGCCGAATGGGTGCTCATGGATTATGTTAATGTGGTAGTGCATGTGTTCCAAAAGCATATCAGACAGTATTATGATATTGAAAGCCTGTGGGGCGATGCAAAAACAACGGTTATAGAAACAAGTTACTAAGAAAGAATGGCAAACGACAAGAAAAATATAAATGACAACAAGCCTAAATTCAGTCCGTACTGGATTTATGGTATTTTAATAGCCCTGTTTTTAGGGTACCAATTATTAAATAACAATTCCTACCAAGAAGCTAATTTAACTACCCCTTCGGAATTTTATAAATTTTTGGAAGACGGCGATGTTGCACAAGTCGATATTATAAAAAATACGCGTGTAGCAAAAGTTTATTTAACGGCAGAAGCTGAAAATAAAGAGATCCATAAAAAGTCGAGACCTACTTCGCTTTTACCATCGGCAACCAAATTGCCAAATTATAAATTTGAGTTTGGCGATCTTCAAAATTTTGAAAACCAGTTAAATGAAACCATTAAAGATTCCAATAACAAACCGGTTATAAAATTTGATACCGAAACCAATGATTGGGGCAACCTTTTAATGGGATTACTTCCCTTTATTTTGCTTATTGGCGTTTGGATTTTTATCATGCGCCGTATGTCTGGTGGTGCTGGAGGAGGTCCTGGTGGTCAAATTTTCAATATCGGTAAATCGAAAGCGAAGCTTTTTGACCAAAACACCGAAGTTAAAACAACTTTTAAAGATGTTGCCGGATTGGAAGGTGCCAAAGAAGAAGTTCAGGAAATCGTGGACTTCCTTAAATACCCTGAAAAATACACGTCGTTAGGTGGAAAAATCCCTAAAGGCGCCTTATTGGTAGGCCCTCCAGGAACCGGGAAAACGTTATTGGCCAGAGCCGTTGCCGGTGAAGCTAAAGTACCGTTCTTCTCATTATCTGGCTCCGATTTTGTGGAGATGTTTGTGGGTGTTGGAGCTTCCCGGGTTCGGGATTTATTTAAACAAGCTAAAGAAAAATCGCCTTCCATCATTTTTATTGATGAAATTGATGCCATTGGTCGCGCCCGTGGAAAAAACGCCATGTCTGGAAGCAATGATGAACGCGAAAATACCTTAAACCAATTACTTACAGAAATGGACGGTTTTGGCACCAACACGAACGTGATCGTTCTTGCTGCTACCAATAGAGCCGATATTTTAGATACCGCCTTAATGCGTGCGGGACGTTTTGATAGACAAATTTTTGTTGATTTACCAGACGTTCGTGAGCGTAAAGAAATTTTTGAGGTGCATTTAAGACCCCTTAAAAAAGATAAAGATCTGGACTTGGATTTCCTTTCAAAACAAACCCCAGGCTTTTCGGGCGCCGATATTGCAAACGTTTGTAATGAAGCCGCTTTGATTGCTGCCAGAAATGGTAAAAAATCGGTTGACAAACAAGATTTTCTTGATGCCGTAGATAGAATCATTGGCGGATTGGAAAAGAAAAACAAAATAGTAACACCAAGTGAAAAAAGAGCGGTCGCTTTTCATGAAGCGGGTCATGCCGTGGTAAGCTGGATGCTGGAACATGCGGCACCACTTGTAAAAGTAACCATTGTTCCGCGTGGTCGTTCCTTGGGCGCTGCATGGTATTTGCCCGAAGAGCGTTTGATTGTACACCCAGAGCAAATGCTGGACGAAATGTGTGCCGCTTTAGGAGGTAGGGCAGCCGAAAAAGTGATTTTCGATAAAATTTCCACTGGAGCGTTGAGCGATTTGGAAAAAGTGACGAAGCAAGCCCGGGCCATGGTTACTATTTATGGCTTGAGTGAGAAAGTTGGAAATTTAACCTATTATGATTCTTCGGGACAAAACGAATATGGTTTTACAAAGCCATACAGTGAGCGAACAGCTGAATTGATAGATAAAGAAATTTCAGATATTATTGAAAACCAATATATACGTGCTATCAAACTTTTAGAAGAAAACAAAGATAAACTTACAGAACTGGCCGAAGTGCTTCTGGAAAAAGAAGTTATTTTTAAAGATAATCTTGAAAAAATATTCGGTAAACGTGCTTTTATAAAAGAAGAGATTGAAGACAAGCAAAAATAAGTGTTAACTGTATTTTGTTAAGTAACAAGGAAAAATCTTAAATTAACGTTATGGTTAATTTAAGATTTTTTATATTTGATGAACTGGTTTAAATTTTTTTCGCTTCAATTGAAAAAATTTAAACCAGTTCCGTAACTTCAAAAAGAATTACATTAATAGCAGCTTACCAAATGAGCCTTTTTAGAAAAATTTTTGGTCTTAAATCCGATCAATCATCCGAAGAAGTAAAATCGGGAGACCGGGGCAAATATATGCCTGAAATAAAACTTCCTATAGATGAAAAGTTTACCATAAACTTTAAAGCCAATGGGGGTAAATTTCTGTACTGCGAAAATTTGAACGAAATATTCAATAATCTACAACAGATTCTGGAAGAAAATAATTGGGAAGACGACAGCGCCTTGATATTGGACCCCAACATAAAGGATAAATTTAAAAACTCCAACCTAAAACCTACAACCAGTATAAACGACGCTACATTTTTCTTAACAACCTGCGAAAATTTAATCGGTAATGATGGGTCTCTGCTTATTTCTTCAAAACAAATATTTGAAAAAAAACTAACAGAATTACCCGTAAACTTTATAGTGTTTGCTACCACCAGTCAAATTGTTGAAAATATTGGCGAAGGCTTAAGAGGCATCAAATCTAAAAACAGACAAAAAATCCCAACAAACATTACCACCATCAAACACTTTAAATCCAACGACGAGAAAGATTTTTTAAGTTATGGCAGTAGTGCTAAAAACCTCTACCTACTCCTTTTGGAAGATTTATAGAACGAAACGGGCATGTTAAAAGTTTATCCCAAAAAAAAAAGATTAATAGCGAACAGTCCCGATAGCTATCGGGATGACCATTAAAAAAACAATAAATATAAAACATGAAAGAAATTATTACTCGATCGCTTTCAGGTTTACTCTATGTCTTGCTTTTAATTTTGTCCTTAAAATATGAACAACTGCTTATCGCCTTGTTTTTTGTATTTGGCATTATTTGTTTAGGAGAGTTTAAAAAACTCATCCAGTTAAAAAGCAACATCCCTTATTTTATCTTTATAGTCCTATATGCCATTTTTGTTTATTGGCAATTACTCTTAAATTCCAACCAAGGCATTGATGAAGCCACACAAATACTCATGGTGCTCACTATTTTTGTTGAATTGTTTTTGATAAAGGATTTATTTTCCGAAAAAACCATTCCGCTTTTTGTTACCAAACGATTTTTACTCACCACCTTTTATATCTCCAGTTCTTTCATTTTTTTGATTTTAATTGCCGATTATCATGAAAATTACAACCCAAATATTCTTTTGGGCACTTTTATTTTAGTTTGGACCAACGACTCATTTGCCTATTTGGTGGGCAAAAATATTGGCAAACAAAAGCTGTTTGAGAAAATTTCACCCAAAAAAACGGTGGAAGGATTTTTAGGCGGGTTATTTTTTTCGTGCATCGCAAGTTATTTTATTGCTACCTTTACACATACGTTGGACTTTACAAGTTGGTTGATCTTAAGCATTGTCATCAGTGTGTTCGGCACCTTGGGCGATTTAATAGAATCGAAGTTTAAAAGACAGGCAAATGTTAAGGACAGTGGTGTTATAATGCCAGGGCACGGTGGTTTGTTGGACCGGTTGGATAGCATTATTTTTGCTGCTCCTTTTATATATTTATTTTTAAGAATTATACATTATGTTTCATAAAGAAGGTCGTAAAATTATATTGGTAACGCTTATAATGGTTGTTGGTATCTCTCTGTTAGTTGATAATTTTATTCCTATCCAATGGTTGCGCACCATCCTATTGATTGTTCTACTTATTTTTTTGGTGCTTATTCTTCAATTTTTTAGAAACCCGAAGCGCCGTACCGCATTGAACAACGATCATGTGGTGTCGCCAGTTGATGGAAAGGTGGTGGTTATAGAAGAGGTTTTTGAGAAAGAATTTTTCAACGAAAAACGCTTGCAGGTCAGTGTGTTTATGTCGCCAATAAATGTGCACGTTACGCGCTATCCTATTGGTGGAAAGGTTATTTTCAGTAAATACCATCCAGGAAAATATTTAGTGGCATGGCACCCCAAAGCAAGTGAGGAAAACGAGCGCACCACTGTAGTGGTAGAGAACGATACCTATGGCAAAGTATTGCACAGACAAATTGCAGGTGCTTTAGCAAAACGCATTGTAAACTATGCCAAGGTAAATGACCAAGTGGTTCAAGGCGGCGAATCTGGTTTTATTAAATTTGGTTCCCGAGTTGATTTGTTTTTACCAGTGGACACCAAAATAAAAGTAAAACTTAACCAGAAAGTCCGTGGAGGCGAAAGTATTATTGCACAAGCAAATGACTAGTGAAGATTTAGAAATAGAATTTCAAGATGCCGTTGAACGTGTTAACGCTTACGACAAACCGTTTCCTGCCGATGTGCTCTTAAACTTGTATGCCTATTATAAAAAGGCCACCAATAATTACAGTCGCCCCAGTAGCAAAAAGGCGATTATCAATGCTTTTAAAACCAATGCCCTGTTTCAAGTAAAAAATATTTCGGAAGACGAAGCGAAACGTTTGTATATTGATTTAGTGAACAAGTATTTTTTATACGGGAAGTAAACCCGTTCTTTTTTTAGCATTTACATCCTCTCCGGAACCTCAATCCCCAAAATCCCAAACGCATTTTTAATGGTGGATGCCACTTTTTTGGAAAGCTGTACCCTGAATATTTTTTCGTCTAAATTATCGGTGCCCAAAATAGAAACGTTTTGATAGAACGAATTGAATTCCTTTACCAAATCATAGGTATAATTGGCCACTAAAGCGGGACTGTGTTGTGAAGCCGCATTTTGAATAACCTCTGGAAACAATTCCAATTGTTTTAAAAGTTCTTTTTCTTTAAGGTGCAAAGGAATTTCAATATGAACATCCAAATCAAAATCTGCCTTTCTTAGAATAGCCTGGATTCTTGCATAGGTATATTGAATAAACGGACCTGTATTGCCTTGGAAATCGATGGATTCCTTAGGGTCGAATAAAATACGCTTTTTAGGATCTACTTTCAGTATGTAATATTTTAAGGCGCCCAATCCAATGGTTTTGTATAAGGATTGTTTTTCTTCTTTGGAATAGCCATCCAATTTCCCCAATTCTTCTGAAATCTCTCCAGCTGTTGATACCATTTCATCAATTAAATCATCGGCATCCACCACGGTACCTTCCCTACTTTTCATTTTTCCGCTAGGTAAATCCACCATCCCATAACTTAAATGGTACAGGTTTTTTGCCCATTCAAACCCTAGTTTCTTCAAAATTAAAAACAGTACCTGAAAATGGTAGTCTTGCTCGTTACCAACGGTATAGACCATGCCGCCAACATCAGGAAAATCTTTGATGCGCTGTATGGCAGTCCCGATATCCTGCGTCATGTAAACCGCTGTACCGTCAGAGCGTTGTACAATCTTTTTATCCAGTCCGTCTTCGGTTAAATCGCACCACACCGACCCATCGTCTTCTTGTACAAAAACACCCGATTTCAATCCTTCAACCACAAATTCCTTTCCTAACAAATAGGTGTCACTTTCATAATATAAGGTATCGAAATCAACGCCCATATTTTTATAGGTTTCATTAAAACCTTCATACACCCAACCGTTCATCATGTTCCAAAGCGCTACAGTGTCTTTATCGCCTGCTTCCCATTTTAAAAGCATTTGTTGGGCTTCCAATAATATAGGTGCCATTGTTTTAGCTCCTTCAACAGAAAATCCATCGGCGACTAAAGCTTCAACTTCCTTTTTATATTCCTGGTCAAACTTCACATAATAATTACCGACCAATTTATCGCCTTTTAAACCTGTTGACTTTGGAGTTTCCCCTTTTCCAAAACGTTTCCAGGCCAACATACTTTTACAAATATGAATGCCTCGGTCGTTAATAATCTGTGTTTTATACACTTTTTTACCCGATGCTTTCAATATTTCGGCAACACTGTAACCCAATAAATTATTCCGGACATGCCCTAAATGCAATGGTTTGTTGGTGTTGGGCGACGAATATTCAACCATAATGGCTTTGTCATCCGCCTTTGGTAACATAAAACCATAGTTTTCATTATCTTTTATGTTATTAAAAAAATTTATATAATAGGTGTCGCTAATCTCAACATTCAAAAATCCTTTAACAACATTAAACGCTTTTACCTCTTCAACATGTGCTACCAAATAATTGCCTATAGTTTCCCCAATTTGGACCGGATTTCCTTTAACAAACTTCAGCATTGGGAAAATGACCACGGTAACATCGCCCGCAAATTCTTTTCTGGTGGCTTGAAATTCTACCGTTTCCAATTCGATATTAAAAGATTTAAAAACTGCTTGTTTAACTTGGTATGATAAAGACGCTTGAAGGCTCATTAATACTTATTTTTTAGGTGGTCAAAGATAAAACTTTTATTAAAGCATTAAGTTAAAATTCATTTTATAAAAAAGGACAACTTTTAAAAACGTTTTTAAGATAAAAGCCAAAATATAGAAATCAACTAATTAAAAATTGATAAATATTAAAAAAAAGCGGTTTACCTTTTGTCGATAAAAGTGCTCTTATTCTATAATATCTGCCGTTAATCTATTCATCGGATTTATGCCCTAAAACCTAAAGTCCTTTCAACTAATTTATTGGTATTAAAACGCCAAAATTAGATTTTAAAGATGCTTTTTCCAATTTTTGTTCAGTAAAGCTATTAATATCCAGTTTTTGGAAAATCAAAACATTAACACATAGTATTGCTTAATTAAAGTCATTTTATTTCCCTCGAATAAAATATACTTGGTTAATGCAAGGTTACTGTTTTTATTTAAACATTGTATGAGGAAAATAATTACTCTTTCTTTTATTTTATCTGTCTGCTTCGGTTTTTCCCAAACCAAAGAGCTAGATAGTCTTTCCATACAACTTGCTTACGAAACCCAAGATTCATTAAAAGTACAAACCTCTTTAAAGCTTATTAAATCGCTTTACGAAATAAACGATTACGATAGGGCTTTAAAGTATATCATCCAAAGTGAAAAACTTTCCAATAGTTTAAAATACACCAAAGGAATTGCGGAAGTAACGTATTACAAATCACAAATATATGCTCAAAAAGGAGACTATATCAATGCGGTAAGTGGCTATGTAAAATCCAAAGAGCTATTCAAACAGCTAAAAGACACGTTAGGTGTTGCAAAAGTTAATAACAGTATTGGATTGATTGAAATAAAACGTGGCAATTACGCCAAAGGTTTACAATACTCGCTTGCTGCCATAAATGAATTAGAAAAGCAAAACCTTATTAAGGAACTTAGTTTAGCTTATAGCAATTTAGCTAAGGCTTACTATAATATGAATGCTGTTGAAAAAGCCATAGAGTTCAATTTAAAAGCTGTTGAAATCCAAGAACAATTAAAGGATGTCAAAGGGCTTATACAATCAAACTGTCAATTGGCCGAATTGTATTCCTTAAAAAATGAAAACAGAAAGGCCATTGAATATTACGAAAAGGTTTTGAATGTTAAAGATTCCAACAACGATTCTTTACGGGGTCGAATTTACCCAAAATTAGGTGCGGAATATTTAAAATTCAATGATTTTAACAAAGCCTCGCAATATTTGTTGGAAGGCTTGAACATTAACAGAAAATCGAATAACAAAGCAGGCATTTTATTAGCTTTAAACAGTCTTGGGGAATTGAATTTGGAAACAAACCGATTAAAAATAGCCGAAGAGCAGCTTTATGAAGCGGGAACCATTGCTAAAAACACCAACAACAAACCCGAGTTACTCAGATATTATAAATTAATGACCGCCTTAGACTCTACGCAAAGAAAATTTGACAGGGCCTTTATGTGGCAACGGGAATATTTCAACCTAAAAAACAGTCTCAACAATAATTTGCCTAAATCAGAAGCCATTGAATTGGAATTCAATCCAGATTTTGAAAAAGAACTGGCAAACAATAACGCCATCGATCCCATTGTGCGCGAAAGTTATCCTGAACACAAAGAAGAATTCGATAAATTCAAATTGATATTTTACGGCTTGTTAGCCGCCTTGGCCATTGTTTCTACGTTTTTGATTTTAATTTATTTAAAGCGAAACAGCAACATAAAGTACACACAAGAATTAGAAGAGAAAAATCTTAAGATCGAATTACAAAACGAGGCCATTTTAGAGCAGACCAAGCATCTGGAAAACGTTAACAACGTAAAAGATAAACTGTTCTCCATTGTTTCACACGATTTAAAAGACTCCCTATCATCCATTAATGGTTTTATAGATTTATTGAAAGACGGCTCCTTGTCAAGAGAGGAATTTGACAATTTAATTCCAGAACTAAGTGAAAATGCCAACAATGCATCGTTGCTATTGTTCAATTTATTAAACTGGTCCAAATCGCAAATGCAAGCGTTGGAACCAAAACCAACCCTATTTGATGTTCAAGAAGTTTTTGAAGATAAAGTGAAGTTGGTAGAACAGCGCATGGAAAATAAGGGCATCGAATTGATAGACCATTCCCTTCGGGATTTTGCTTATGCAGATAGAAGTATGTTTGAGATTGTTGTTCAAAATTTACTTGCCAACGCCTTGAAATTCTGTAGAAAAGGAGATTCCATTACCATTTCCAACCACATTAGCAACGGTAGCTGTATTATCAGTATTGCCGATACCGGTATTGGTATTTCTAAACAAAACTTAGATAAATTATTCAAAAGCAGCACCTTTACAACTGTTGGCACCAATAACGAAAAAGGCACCGGTTTGGGCTTATCAATCTGTAAAGAATTGGTGGAATTGAACCATGGTAAAATTTGGGTAGAAAGCACTCTTAACGTTGGTAGTACATTCTTTGTACAATTACCCAAGTCCAGACCATCATAATATTTATTTTCGCGTTAGCAAACCCTTCAACTAGGTCCAGGGCAAAAGTTCATTCTAAAAAATATTTTAAAACGTTATTGTCGATACAATGGTTAAAGAATCTACTAAATTTCAGATAAGTACATGCCAAAAATTGAAACATACATTTTAAATGACTGATTATCAATATCTTTATAATCTTTGGCGTTTCAGACCTGACAGGTCTCGATTTCAGTAGGCTTAATAGAGTTTAATATGATTTTTTGTCATGGACTAAAAAATTTCAGTTATCCATTACCCTAATTTTGATATCATTATTAGGAGTATATAGCTTTGTGAAGTCTAGTCTCTAGATATCTTCTATAATGGATACACCCCTATGAGCTTCGCTCGGTAGCTTCAAAAACAAAATATATTTTGTTTCTCGCTAATCCTCAAGGGGATAATCCAACGTATACAAACACTGGAGATATCTTGTTTTAACCAACTAAATTTAAACTCTTACCGAATTCACATTGTTAGTAATAACCTGAGTTCGATATAAGCAAGAATCAAAATAACTGAATATCAATCACATTCGTCAATGGTAGGAGGCACGACGAAGCAATCCGTTTAATTTATAAATAAAATCCAATAAGTTCAATTTAAAAGATTGCTTCGCTTTTTTTCTAATGAAAAAGCTACCATTGACGTCATATTTAACTAATATTTAAATATCAAATTTTAAAAACACCCCTAAAGTCCCCTCTAGTGGACAATCCATATTTTCAAATTTTCAGTTTCAATTTAATTGTCAACAATATCGCTTGATAAATTTTTTTATCTGTTGCCTCGCAATGACAAAATTATTAAACTTATGATTATCAATAGTGTGCACTGATTCTTATGTCGAACTCAGGTTAATAGTAAGTTCAAAAATACTCTCATTCGTACGTAGTCTTTCTTATGTCTAACTCAGGTTATTAATCTGGAAAACAATATTTTGATAAGGACTCTTTAATTTAAAAAATAACAGAAAGTAAATTTTAAAGCAATACTAAATTAGCAGTCATAAAAAAAGGACTTAAAATTAAGTCCTTTTTTTATTATTATATGGGAATTTTTATCCTCCAAAGTCATCAAAACGGATATGCTCATCTGGGATACCAAAATCCTCGCCCATTTTTTGAACGGCTTTGTTCATTAATGGTGGGCCACAGAAATACAGTTCGATATCTTCTGGCGACTCGTGTTTGCTCAAATAATTATCGATGACACAACTGTGTATAAATCCAACGAACCCATCTCCTGGGGCATCTATATCTGCTTTTACTTTCCAGTTATCTTCCGGTAATGGTTCAGATAGGGCTAAATAGAACTTAAAGTTTGGAAAGTCTTTCTCTAATTTATGGAAATGGTCTAAATAGAACAACTCACGTTTGGAACGTCCTCCATACCAATAAGTAACTTTACGTCCAGTTTTTAAAGTTCTGAATAAGTGATATAAGTGTGAACGCATGGGTGCCATACCCGCTCCACCACCAACATATAACATTTCTGCATCAGACTCATTAATGAAAAATTCGCCATAAGGTCCAGAAATTGTTACTTTATCTCCCGGTTTCTGATTGAATATATAGGATGATGCAATACCTGGATTCACATCCATCCATCCGCCCTTAGCACGATCAAAAGGAGGTGTGGCAATACGTACATTGAGCATAATTTCACGACCTTCTGCCGGGTAAGAGGCCATAGAATATGCGCGCTCCACGGTCTCTGTGTTTTTCATGACCAGCGACCACAGTTTGAACTTATCCCATTCATCCTGAAATTTATCGGGCCTTTCGTGTTCATCGGGGTGTGCGGTAATATCCATATCGGCATATTTTACCTCGCATGGTGGTATTTCAATTTGAATATAACCTCCAGCCTTGTATCCCATGTCCTCTGGAATCTCCACAACAAATTCTTTAATAAATGAGGCTACATTATAGTTTCTTACCACGGTTGCTTCCCATTTTTTAATCCCAAAAACCTCTTCTGGAATGCTAATAACCATGTCTTGTTTTACTTTGACCTGACATGCCAAACGGATTCCTTCTTTCAGTTCTTTTCTTGTGAAATTAGGCGTTTCAGTAGGTAAAGCTTCACCTCCGCCCGATAATACATGGCATTCGCACTGTAAACAGGTACCGCCTCCACCACAAGCTGATGGCAGGAATATTTTTTGATTGCTTAAGGTTGTAAGCAATGTGTTTCCAGAAGCTACTTCAATTTCCTTTTCGTCATTAATTGTAATTATTACAGGGCCTGAAGGTGCTAATTTTTGTTTTACAAACAATAGCAATAGTACCAGTAACAATGTCACTACTAAAAAAGCTATTACTGTGGTTATGACTGTTCCTAATGTACCTACGGTTAAGATCATGTTACTTTATTGCTTTAATATTATTACCAGCTATTGATTTTGTTTCTTTTACTTGTTTGGTCGTCTCATTTCCATCTTCACTTGGGTTACTTTCAATGGTTGCCGTTTTAACTTCTTTTGCCTCTTCACTACCACCGGTCAACATACCTCCAAAACTCATAAAACCTATGGCCATTAAACCCGTGATAATAAAAGTAATTCCCAATCCTCTTAATGCTGGTGTCACATTTGAATATTTGATTTTTTCGCGAATGGCCGCTATGGCCAAAATTGCCAAAAACCAACCAATACCAGAGCCCAAGCCATAAACAGTTGCTAAACTTAACGTAGGAATTTCACGTGATTGCATAAATAACGACCCTCCTAAAATAGCGCAGTTTACGGCTATAAGTGGTAAGAAAATACCTAATGAATTATATAATGCCGGTGAAAATTTTTCAACAACTATTTCAACCAACTGCACCATAGTAGCTATGGTTGCTATAAACAATATAAAAGACAGAAAGCCAAGGTCGTATTCTGCATATTCAGGCCCTAACCAAGCCAAAGCACCTTCCTGCAAGATATATTGATCCAATAACCAGTTTAAAGGTACGGTTACTGCCAACACAAATATGACGGCCGAACCTAAACCAATGGCTGTAGTAACTTTTTTAGAGACTGCAAGGTATGAGCACATCCCGAGGAATGTGGCAAATATTAGGTTGTCTATAAAAATTGATTTTAAAAATAACTCTATATGTTCCATGTTTTTATGTATTGCGCCAGCATTATAATTAAAGAAGTTAATGGCTGTAATTCACTTTCTTCTTAATAATTGCTGCTCATTTGTTTTTATTTGTTTAAAATCTAAAACTTAATACTCTTCTGGTATCATTGTTTATTATATGTCACAATGTCCAACGAGTTCGTCTTCAATCAAATCTTTATTTCTTGAGCGCTGTATCCAAATAATAATACCGACCACTATGAGTGCCATGGGTGACAGCAGCATAAATCCGTTGTTTTCATAACCTAAGGCATAGAGTCCTGTTTTTTCGATAGGATCTCCCAAAACTTTAAACCCAAGCAAGGTTCCTGACCCCAATAATTCCCTAAAGAACCCTATTGTAACCAGAATAATACCATATCCTAAAGCATTTCCAATGCCATCAAGAAATGACGGCCAAGGTTTGTTGCCCAGAGCAAAGGCTTCAAAGCGTCCCATAATGATACAGTTGGTAATAATCAGCCCTACAAATACCGATAGTGTTTTACTCAACTCATAAGCGTAGGCTTTCAGTATTTGATCTACTATAATCACCAGTGTAGCAACAACGATCAGCTGAACTATGATCCTGATTTTTGATGGAATGATATTTCGCATCAGTGAAATGATCACATTCCCTATAGCCAACACAAATAGTACTGAAATTGACATGACAATAGAAGCTTCCAGCTCTGCGGTAATTGCCAATGCAGAACAAATACCCAAAACTTGAATGGTTATTGGATTATTATCTGCTAAAGGGTCCAGTATTAGTCTTGCGTCTTTTTTTGATAAAAGTCCCATATTTTAAGTGTCTAAAGTTTTAAGTGCCAAAAGTGCACTAAAGTTAAGTTTTAAGTAATTGAAATGTCTAAAGTTTTTAAGTGTCTAAAGTTTGCTTGCAATAGATGTGAAAATTGCCAATAACTCCTTTGCCTCTTTCCTTAAACCATTAATTTCATTTTTATTTATCCAGTTAATTTCTTCAATAATCTCCAACCAATAATCCGTTTCACTTGCTTCTCCTAAACTGATTCTAATTTTATTTTTAAAATCCTTTTTACTTCTACTTCTATTGGCTTCTTTATAATTTGCACCTATACTGGTTCCAGATTTAGTTAGTTGATTTTTTATAACTAAAGATTCTGTTGTTTTAGGCAAACCCGCTGACAAATTTATAACATCAATTGCAAATTTTATGGTTCGTTTTTCTAATTTTTCAGCAAATTCTTTATTTGTCATATTAAGTATCTAAAGTTTTAAGTACTTGGAGTGCCTAAAGTCTTTCTAAGTGTCTAAAGTTTCAAGTATTTAGAGTGCCTAAAGTCGTTTAACCGTTTTTATTAACTTTAAGTACTTTAGTGCACTTAGACACTTCAAGTACTTTATTTACTTCATTTCTTTAAATTTTCGAAATAAGGTAGGTATAGTTTTAATTCAGATTTAAGCATTGCCGATACACCATTTCCTGTTATGGTTGCTCCTGCAATGGCATCGACCTCATTGTCTGTTTTATCGCTATTTTTTGGATCGTTATTACTTTTTGAAACATCAATGCCTTTGAAGTTATTGGATTTATCAAATAAATGTTCCCCAATAAAATCATCCATAAAAAAACGTTGGTTTATATTGGCACCCAGACCTGGGGTTTCTCCTTTATGGTCGAAAAATGCACCTTGAACCACCATATTTTTATCCAATGCGACATAGCCCCAAATGGCATCCCACAAACCTTTCCCCCTTATTGGTGCGATATAATATGTTTTTCCGTCTTTTTCCCCTATGAGTAAAGGCAGGCGTCTTTGATGGCCTGGTTTTTTGGCCAAGGCGTGTTCTTTTTTAAGGTCCAGTAAATAAGCATTATTATCTTCACTGATTTTATCTCCTTGTATTATAAACTGTTTGGTAATATATTTTTTAAACTCGTCTTCAACTTTATCTTTTGAAACAAAGCTCATTTTACTCCCTTCGTTTTCATTTACACCCATCGCATACAAAATATTAAGTTGTTTTTCGATACGCTTATTTTCGTCTATTTTATCTTTAAATCCTGATGCAGCAAAAGCCAGTATTGAGCCTACCACTACAACCATTCCAATGGCGAAAAGCAGGGTGTAAGAATTTTTATCGGTTGTCTTTTCCATTTTTTAGTGTCTAAAGTTATAAGTAATTAAAGTGTCTAAAGTTACTTCTATCATTATATTCGGTTTTACTTTACTGACATGTCTCAAATTTTTATTTTTTAGTTTTAACTTTATGAAATTAAGTGCATTTTAGGCACTTTTAACTTTTATACGTTTCAATCTACGCTTAACATTGCCTTGAACCACATAATGATCAATTGTTGGGGCAAACACATTCATTAATAAAATGGCAAGCATGACGCCTTCTGGATACGCAGGATTGAACACACGGATCAATATTGAAATAAAACCTATTAAAAATCCGTAAATCCATTTCCCCCTGTTGGTTTGTGATGCCGTTACTGGGTCGGTAGCCATAAATACAATACCAAAGGCAAGACCACCTATTAATAAGTGGTGCCAATATTGAGTACTCATCAAGCCGTAAAACTTGCTGCTTTGCGTAACCCAACCGGCATCGACAATACTATTGAAAATAAGGCCCATTACTATGGCTCCAATGACTGCAGATAGCATAATACGCCAGCTTCCTATTTTTGTAAAGATCAAAAACAGGCCTCCCAATAAAATCAGCAGGGTTGAAGTTTCGCCAATGGAACCTGGAATAAACCCAAAGAACATATCTGAAATGGTATGGGTCACTGGGTTATTTTGGGCAATACCTCCAAGTATGGTTTCACCGGAAATGGCATCTAAGTTGGCGCCTTCTGCAATCTCCTGTGCTCTTTTTACGGCACCATGGACCCAAACTTTATCGCCACTCATCCAAGTTGGGTAAGAGAAAAACAAAAAGGCCCTAATGGTCAGGGCAGGATTTAAAATGTTCATTCCTGTACCTCCAAACACTTCCTTGCCAATTATAACCCCAAAAGCTATGGCCACCGCAAGCATCCAAAGTGGAATATCGATAGGCACTATTAAAGGCACCAGCATTCCGGTAACTAAATACCCTTCCTCTACCTCGTGTTTTTTAATAATAGCAAATAAAAACTCAATACCCAAACCAACACCATAAGACACAAGGACCAATGGAATAATTTTCCAGAAACCAATAAAGAAATTGTCTAAGGTCCAAAACTCGCTACTGAAAAAGCCTCCGCTAGCCGCTTGAATATCGCCTAAAGCTAAATAGTGCTGATAGCCTGCATTGAACATCCCGAAAATCAAACAAGGAATCAACGCCATAATCACGGTGTTCATGGTTCGTTTCAAATCGTCGGCCGCTTTTATGTGTGTACCATTATGGGTCGTCTCATTTGGTAAATAAAGAAAGGTATGAATTGCGTTGAACGCCGGTGCAAATTTTGACCCTCTATACTTTCTTTTTAAAATATGTAATCTCGTTTTTAAATCCATTATCCTATCTCTTTAAGCATGACGTCTAAACCTTTTCTAATAATTTGCTGATGGGGTTGTTTGGACACACAAATAAACTCAGTAAGTGCAAAATCCTCTGGTGCTACTTCATACATTCCTAAAGATTCCATTTCATCTAAATCCTGGTACATGCAAGCTTTCAGAATTTGCAACGGATAAATATCTAAAGGAAACACTTCTTCATAACCACCTGTTACCACAAAGGCACGGTGCTCACCATTGGTATTCGTATTCAAATCGTATTTTTTATTCGGGTTCAACCAAGAAAATGTCAGTGCTCTGGAAGTGGACACTTTGTCGAAAACAGGTTTTGTCCATCCAAACAACTCATAATCATCTCCTTCAGGAATTATGGTAATAACATTGTTGTAATAATCTAAACTGCCGTTTGGCTTTATTTGTTTACCGCTAAGCACATTGCCACAAATAATACGGTCATGAGCTGCTTTTGAAATACCTTTGTCGTAAATGAGGGTAGCTATTTCACTTCCTATTTTAGTGATAAAATATCGTGGTTTTTCTACTGAAGATCCCGCTAAAGCTACCTTACGTTCCGCATTGAATTTACCCGTTAAAAGCAACTCGCCAATAATTACCAAATCTTGCGCAGCCACCGTCCAAACTACTTCCCCTTTATTAACAGGGTCCACTTTATTGATCAATGTACCCACGTTTCCTGCAGGGTGCGGGCCCGAAACTTTATGTAAAGTAATACCAGACAGACCCGCCAACGGCGAATTGGATTTGGCACTTACAGAAACATGTACTTTGCCCTCGGTTAGTTTACCCAGTGCCTTTACCGCAGCCTGCAATTCGGCTTCTTTTCCTTTTAGGGTAAAATCTAAATCTGCTGCCAAGGGCGCACTTGCATAACCGGAAATAAAAACAGCTTTTGGCGATTCTTCCGGATTTGCAATCACATCATACGGGCGCTGTTTTACAAAGGGCCAACAACCAGAAGCCAATAAATGTGCTTTTAACTCGTTTGGTTTAGCCACATCTAAATTAAACTTACCATGGTCTAGGTAGGTTTGTGTCTTGTCTGCTTGTATTTTAATGGATATTATTTTGCGTTTCTCGCCCCGTTCAATTTCTATGACCTCTCCAGAAACCGGTGAAACAAACTGGACGTTTTCGTTGGATTTATCAAAAAAAACAGGCTCGCCCGCTTTTACTTTAGTTCCTACTTTAGAAATTAATTTAGGTATAACGCCGTGGAAATCATCAGGTCTTAGAGTATAAAAGTTACTTAAAACTGCCCTTTCAATGGTTTTTTCAGCCTCACCCTTAAGTTTAATGTCCAGACCTTTTTTAATGCGAATGTCGTTTGACATATTTTTTTTATTGAAATTAGTTGTCTAAAAATCGGGGCAAATTTACGAATTAAAAATGCAGTTTTCATAATAATTATGCAGAATTTTTACAGGACAAACAGAATATAAATTTTAGGCATTAAATTTGCTATATTTACAAAAAAAACACTATCAAAATGCCATTGTCAAAGCATCCATATCCATTTATTTTACTGCTCTTGCCCACGCTTTTATTTTGTCAGGTCAAAGAAACAAACCCGCCCAGCTTTATTAAAACCATCAATTTTAAAGGCAACACGCCCGAAACACAATTGCCCATTTTAAAATTAGGCGAATATGTGGTTTTGGAATTTGATGCCCTTAACGGAAATGAAGATGATTATTATTATAAAATAGACCATTACAATTATGATTGGACGCCTTCGGTCTTAATGAAATCGGAATTTATGGATGGTTTTGATAACCAACGCATCCGGAATTACGAAAACTCATTCAACACTTATCAAATCTACTCGCATTACCAATTAACCATTCCCAACGAGCAAACCAGACGCCTCAAAGTTTCCGGAAATTACCTTTTAAGTGTTTTCAATAATAATGGCGACCTGGTGTTTTCAAGAAAATTCATGATCTATGAAGACCAAACAGCAGTTGGAGTCAGCATAAAACGATCGCGCGATGTACAGTTTATAGAAGAAAACCAACGGGTTGAAATTATTGTAACTTCCAACAACATCCAGCTCAATAATCCCACACAAACCATAAAAGCGCTTATTGTTCAAAACAATAATTTAAACACCGCCATTTCAAACTTAAAACCGCAATACACCCTTGGCAATCAGCTTATTTACAGGTACGATACCGAAACCAGTTTTTTAGGCGGCAACGAATACCTGTTTTTTGAAAACAAAGATGTTCGGGCAGCCAATACAGGCATCCGCACCATCGATTTACAGGACCTTTACCACAATTATCTGTTTACAAACATAGAACGCGCCAGTAAACCATACACGTACAATCCGGACATTAACGGCAATTATGTGATCACCGTTTTAGATGCTGAAAACCCCAATATTGAAGCCGATTATGTTTGGATACATTTTTCATTAGTGCCCAACGAACGGTTTAAAAACAAAAATGTGCATGTGTACGGTAATTTCAACAATTATGTGATTGATGAAAGCACCCGATTGCTGTACGACCAACGCAGCAATGTTTTAAAAAACGCCATACTGTTAAAGCAAGGGTTTTACAATTACAAATATGTGGTGGTAAACAAGGATGGCAGCTTAAACGAAGGCGCCATAAGCGGTAATTTTTACCAAACCGAAAACAATTATAAAGTCATTATATATTACAGGGATCTAGGGGCACGTTACGACAAGATTATTGGCATTGGCGAAGGCAGTTCGGTTAATATCTCGAACTAAACGCACCGTTCAACTAATATTTTAATCAATCGCGTTAAAATGGGGCGTGTACCACATAAATTTAGTATTTTAGCCCCATAAATATATTGAATATCAATAGTTAACATGGTTCAACAAGTTACAAGAGGCATAAAAATTTCGGTAGAAACCACCTACGAAGGCTCGTTTTATAAAAATTATAAAATACAGTACGCATTTGGTTACACCGTAACTATTGAAAACCAAAGCAAAGATTCCGTGCAACTTAACGCACGCCACTGGGAAATTCTAGACGCATTGAACAATGTAGAAGTTGTTTCCGGCGAAGGCGTTATAGGCAAAAAACCCGTGTTAAAACCGGGCGAATCGCACACCTACACTTCTGGCTGCTTGCTTACCTCGCCATTTGGCGCCATGCAAGGGCATTACAGCATGGTAAACTTTACCACTACCAAAAACTTCAAAGTTACCATACCAACGTTTAAGTTAAGCGCCCCGTTCGCTATCAATTAGTATATCTCACTTCGAGTGTAACTTTTTTTGGGATGTATCCAAAAGTGGGCGCTACCCAAAAGGGTCGCGCTATAGAAAAAACCAAAGAAGCTTTACTCCATGAATTACAAACGATTATGAAGTATTACTAACTAAACGACATTGATTTATAATTCGTTTCCCTATTTTTGCATCACTTATGGCAACAGCAAAAAAAGACATTCGCGCATTAACAAAAGAACAACTCCGGGACTTTTTTGAAAAGCAAGGCGATAAAGCGTTTCGGGGCAATCAAGTGTATGAATGGCTTTGGCAAAAATCGGCGCACTCTTTTGAGGATATGACCAATATTTCAAAAGAAACACGCGAGATGCTAGAAGCTAATTTTGTTATCAATCACATTAAAGTGGACACCATGCAACGTAGTAACGATGGCACGGTTAAAAACGCAGTGCGACTGCACGATGGTTTGATAGTGGAATCGGTTTTAATTCCAACGAAAACCAGAACTACGGCATGTGTATCGAGTCAGGTAGGTTGTAGTTTAGACTGTAAATTCTGCGCCACGGCACGTTTAAAGCGCATGCGAAATTTAAACCCCGACGAAATTTACGATCAAGTAGTTGCCATTGATAACGAAAGCAAACTTTATTTCAATCGCCCTTTAAGCAATATTGTTTTTATGGGTATGGGAGAACCTTTAATGAATTATAACAATGTTATAAAAGCCATTGATAAAATCACGTCTCCAGAAGGCTTGGGTATGTCGCCAAAACGCATCACGGTTTCAACATCTGGTGTTCCAAAAATAATTAAAAAAATGGCGGATGACGATGTTAAATTCAATTTAGCGGTGTCCTTGCATTCTGCCATTGATGAGGTTAGAACATCCATTATGCCCTTCAATGAAAACTTTCCACTAGAAGATTTAAAAGAATCTTTAGAATATTGGTACGCCAAGACCAAACGCAAAATCAGTTACGAATATGTGATTTGGAAAGGAATCAATGATTCTCAAAAAGATATTGATGCCTTTGTGAAATTTTGTAAATATGTGCCTTGTAAGGTTAATATTATTGAATACAACCCTATTGGTGATGGCGAATTTCAGCAAGCATCAAACGACACTTTGGAAAATTATATTTCCTCATTGGAAAAAAACCGCATTGTGGTTAATGTACGCCGAAGCAGAGGAAAAGATATTGATGCCGCTTGTGGGCAATTGGCCAATAAAAGTTAAAAAGAGCCACTTTATGCGGCTCTTATAATATAAAATAAACGTTAAAAACGTTATTTTATTTTTTTATAAATTTTTTAGTGGACTTTCCTTTATCAGAATAAATATTCAGCATATACATCCCCTTATTTAAATCAGATGTGTTTACTTCTTTATCAAAAACTTTTTCAGCAGATATAGTTTTAATTAATCTTCCGTTAATATCTACAATTTCCAACTTAGCTAGGTTAATGTTATCTGACAAAGACAAACGAAGTACATCCTCAACAGGATTTGGATAAATATTGATTATGTTAGAAATAGTTTTAACATCATTATTTATACTCAATAAATCTTCAGTTGCTATAGCTCTCGCTCTATAATCATCAACAAACATAAATGATGACACCGTATTTCCTGTACCTGCATATAATGAAAAATCTACCTCAAATGGGGCAATACCAGCTCCAGAACCTGTAAAACCAATATAAAAACCTGGTCCCTTCCATATAACTTCACCTGTAACAACATTAAATGCTACACCTAACCTAACCCAAACATTTTCAGGTAATATTAAATCTGTGTCAGATGGTCCTAAAAAAATTAAATATGTCCCTAATCCACTACTACCATTAGCATACGCTAATCCTGTTAAAACTTTCGTTTCTGGCAAATAACTAAAACCTGCAATTACAATAGAATAGTCTGAATTATATATTTCCACATCGGCTTCATTTTTACTTGTAGTTGCAGGACCGGTAAAGAAGTTGAATTCAACTTCAACAAAGTTATTACCTAATGTTCGCGAAGCCCAATCCGTTTTTAATCCGTTTTGCCATATGAATCTCGAACCTGTAATACTATTTGATCCAGTAATCTGTAATACATTTCCAAGTGACCCGCCCGAATCAACAATTTGAAAATCAGAATTTGAAGCAGCATTTGCTTGAGTAAACAAACCACCCTGACCCGCCGTAGCACCAGTTACATCTGTACCAACATTGCCAATATTTAGGCCGTCAAAATTCTCATTTTCAAAAACCTGGGCATTTGAAGTGAAAACCCCAAATAACATAAATGTTAAAATAAATAAAGTAATTTTTTTCATAAGCGTATAAATTTTAATGGATTAATAAGTAACAATATATAAAATATTGGCTAGCTTTCATAATTAATAATCCTATTGTAAGCAGTTTGCGATTATTAATGGGATTATTGTAATTTTTTAGTACGTTTGTTGCCATAAAGTATTTTTTTTGATTTGAAAATTGAAGAACAAATAAAAAAACCCATAGCCTTTGAAATGGATCTTTTCGAGCAAAAGTTCCTATTGTCAATGTCCAGCAAAGTGGCTTTACTTAACCGAATTACTACTTATATAGTAAACCGAAAAGGGAAGCAAATGCGCCCGATGTTTGTTTTTTTGGTGGCCAAAATGGTATCGAACGGCGAAATAAGCGACCGTACCTATAGAGGCGCTTCGGTTATTGAACTGATACATACGGCTACTTTGGTACACGACGATGTGGTGGACGATAGCAATAGACGCCGTGGGTTTTTCTCAGTAAACGCCCTTTGGAAAAATAAAATAGCGGTTTTAATTGGCGATTATTTACTTTCTAAAGGATTGCTTTTAAGCATTGACAACAACGATTTTGATTTGCTCAAAATCATCTCCATAGCCGTAAGGGAAATGAGCGAGGGCGAATTATTGCAAATAGAAAAGGCCAGGAAATTGGATATTACTGAAGCTGTTTATTACGAAATTATCCGTCAAAAAACCGCCACTTTAATTGCCGCTTGCTGTAGTTTGGGTGCGGCATCGGTAAAACCAGAATCGCAGCACGTGGAAGTGATGCGCAAATTTGGTGAACTTATTGGCATGGCGTTTCAAATTAAAGACGACTTGTTTGATTATGGTGATGACCAAATAGGAAAACCCACAGGCATTGACATTAAGGAACAAAAAATGACCTTGCCTTTAATTTATGTGCTTAATACGGTTGAAAAAAAGGATAAAGACTGGTTGATCAATTCCATAAAAAACCATAATAAAAACACTAAGCGTGTTAAAGAAGTAGTTGCTTTTGTAAAAGATAAAGGGGGACTGGATTATGCGATTTCCAGAATGAAGCAATTTCAAGAAGAAGCATTGCAAATCTTAAAAACCTACCCGGATTCGGAGTACCAAAAATCCCTTGAGCTTATGGTCAATTATGTTATTGACCGAAAGAAATAAAATGACCCACCAAACCAATTCTTTTACTTTTAAAGAATTCATGTATTTTTGTGCCAATGCAAAACACACTTCAACATTACATTTCGCCCAAGGCCATGCCTCAAGTCTTAAAACTTTTGGAGCACGAGCATTTGGTGGTCAAAATTAAAAACGAGCGCAAAACCCGCCATGGCGACTACATGCGCCTGCCCAACGGAAAGCATCAAATTACCATCAACTCCAACTTAAACGATTATCGGTTTTTAATCACGTTAATCCACGAGATTGCCCATTTTGAAGCGTACAAAACCTATGGCAGATTTATAAAACCCCATGGCATGGAGTGGAAAAAAACATTTCAATACTTAATGTTGCCATTCTTAAACCCGGAAATTTTTCCAAACCATGTATTGCCCTTGTTGGCAAAACATTTTAAAAACCCCAAGGCATCCAGCGATAGTGATGTTAAACTAGCCTTAGCCTTAAAGCAATTTGACGAACCTAATGATAAAACCTTTATTTTTGAAGTACCTTTAGGGCAATCTTTTAAATTATATAATGGAAGAATATTTAAAAAAGGCGAAAAAAGGACCAAGCGGTTTGAATGTACGGAAGTTAAAACAGGAAAGTTGTATCTTTTTAACCCAAATGCCGAAGTGGAACTAATTCCTGCGAAAGCAGGAATCTTATAAATGGTAACGAGAATTTCAATTGAAAAACATTCGCGTATTCGTGGCTTATAAAATTATAAAGAATCAATATTAAACAGATTCCCTCCTTCGAGGGAATGAAAACAGGTTCTGCGAAAGCAGGAATCTTATAAATGGTAACGAGAATTTCAATTGAAAAAAAACCGTATTTGGGATAACTGTTGTAACGACAAAAATTGAACAAAAAAACAAACAGATTCCCTCCTTCGAGGGAATAAAAAAATATGAAAAACAAAAACTATTACGCCATATTAATGGCAGGAGGCGTGGGCTCTCGTTTTTGGCCCATTAGCACGCAAGATTTCCCAAAGCAATTTCACGATATGCTGGGAACGGGCGATACCCTGATCCAAAAAACATTTCAGCGTTTGTCCCTTTTAATCCCCAAGGAAAATATTTTTATATTGACCAACGAGCTTTATAACGATTTGGTTTTTGAACAATTACCGGAAGTTACAAAACGCCAAGTGGTTTTAGAACCCGCTATGAGAAACACGGCACCGTGTATTTTATATGCATCATTAAAAATCCAGAAAGAAAACCCAGATGCTTTAATAATTGTGGCACCCAGCGACCATTGGATTGAAGATGAAGCTACTTTTTCGAAAAATGTGCAACAAGCCTTCGATTTTTGTTCACAAAACAATGCCTTGATGACGCTTGGTATCCAACCAACATTTCCAAATACGGGTTATGGCTATATTGAATTCGATAAAACTTCCGCGAAAGCGATAAAATCGGTCCATCAATTTAGAGAGAAACCAGATTATGAAACCGCAAAGCAGTTTATAGACCAAGGCAATTTTTTATGGAACGCCGGTATTTTTATGTGGAGCGTAAAAAGTGTGGTACAGGCTTTCCAAAACAATCAACCAAAATTGTTCAGTTTGTTTGAAAAAGGAATCAGTGCTTACAATACACATTCGGAAGAAGCATTTATAAAGGAAAATTATCCGAAAGCCGAAAACGTATCGGTAGATTATGCCCTAATGGAAACCTCTAAAAACGTGTATGTGATTGCTGCGGAATTTGACTGGAACGATTTAGGCACCTGGGGCAGTTTGTATGATAAGCTCAATAAAGACAGCAATGAAAATGCCGTGGTAAATGCCAGAACCTTGGCCGAAGATGCCTCAGGCAATATGATACGTACCAAAAAAGACAAAATAGTGGTAGTTGATGGTTTGCAAGATTATATTATTGTAGATAAAGAAGATATTCTGCTTATTTACCCCAAAACCAAAGAACAAGATATTAAAAAAGTGCTCCAAAAAGTAAAAGACAAGTTTGGGGTGCAGTACGGGTAGTTTAGTGTTCAGTTTACAGCATCAATATTCAGTAAAAAAACAGTGGATTTATTTATATCCGTGTTTCGAATCAGGACAGGATAGTGGCTAATTTTTAAAAAATAAAAAGCTTCCCTTCACGATAGCATTAAGCGCGCTAAAGACAAAGAATTAAAAACCTGGCTAAAAAAACAGCTTAAAATAGACACGTTGCTCATTGAAAGATAAATTAAAAAGGTTTTAGTCTTTATTAAAATTCTGTGTAGAGAAATTTTGTTTTTATTTCCAAAAAGCGGATGCTTTTTGGCTTAAAGAAACATGATGGAAAAATTAATCCACACTAGAAAAGTGCAAAAAAACTGAAACTTTATTTAGATAATTTGGCAACTGAAAGTAAAATTGATTTATCCCTTCTCCTCAATATACATTTGCCGGACTTTTTTCATCAGTTCAGAAGAATAAACGAAATCGGTCACCACCTCATTGTCTGTTTTAAAAATGGTTTTATTGGAGCCTTCCCAAGCCTTAAACCCATTTTTTAAAAACACAATCTTGTCGCCTATTTCCATTACCGAGTTCATGTCGTGCGAATTTATTACGGTCGTAATATCGTATTCTTCGGTTATTTCCCTTATCAAGTTATCTATAACTATGGCCGTTTTTGGGTCTAAACCAGAGTTAGGCTCATCGCAAAACAAGTATTTTGGTTTGTTTACTATGGCCCTGGCTATGGCTACGCGCTTTTGCATGCCCCCTGAAGCTTCACTTGGTTTTTTGTTGTGCGCATCAGACAGATTAACACGGTTTAAAACAAAGTCAACACGGTCTTCCATTTCACTTTTACTCTGTTTGGTAAACATGCGCAAAGGGAACATCACATTTTGGGCAATGGTCATGGAATCAAATAAAGCACTTCCTTGAAAAACCATTCCTATCTCGCTACGTAAATCGCGCCTTTCATCTTCTGATAATTTAGAAATTATTTTTCCATCATACGAAATACTTCCTTCTTCATAAGAGAACAACCCTAACAAACATTTTAAAAACACCGTTTTACCAGATCCACTTTGCCCTATAATTAAATTGGTTTTTCCTTTCTGAAAAGTAGTACTGATGCCTTTTAAGACTTCTATATTACCGAACGATTTGTGTAAATTTTCAACTTCAATCATTAGCTTAAAAGCATTTGGGTTAGAAAATAGTTTAAGAAAATAATTACAACACTGGTCCATACAAACGATGTGGTACTTGCTTTGCCTACCTCTAGCGCGCCACCTTTCATATAGTAACCATGAAAAGCGGGAATGGTTGCCAATACAAAGGCGAACACAAATGTTTTTATAAAGGCATAGGTAACATGAAAAGGGATAAAATCTGTTTGGATGCCATAAATATAATCTTCCAACGTGCTAAAACCGCCATATACAGAAGCTGCCATACCACCAAGTATGCCCAGAAACATACCAATAGCAATGGCAAAAGGGTAAAGCATTAAGGCCACTGCTTTTGGAAAAACCAAATAGTTTAATGAGTTGATGCCCATGACTTCCAAAGCATCAATTTGCTCTGTAACTCGCATGGTGCCAATACTAGAGGTAATATACGAGCCCACTTTTCCTGCCATGATAATGGAGGTAAAGGTTGGCGCAAACTCTAAAATAACCGATTGCCTGGTAGCAAATCCTACTAAATACCTAGGAATTAACGGGTTGCTTATGTTTAATGCTGTTTGAATTGTAATTACCCCTCCAACAAAAAAGGATATAAAAGCAATAATGCCCAAAGAACCAATAACCAAATCATCAATATCCTTAAATATTAAGTTTTTCATCACAGACCACTTGGTGGGTTTGCGGAACATTTCAGCTATCATTAAAAAATAAGCACCAATATTATGTAGATAGGTCATAACCAATTTTAATACCGCTAAAGTAAAAAAAAGTTAGAGGTATTTAACTTTAATTTTAAATTAAGATATTTTTAAAAGCCGTATTTTTGAAACAAATACAATATAGTTATGTTAAAAAATGTAATTTCCGGTTTACTTGGGCTTTTCTTGGTATTTTCTTGTCCAGCCCAAAACAAGATAGTTTCAACTAAAAGTGCAGATTCCAATAGCAAACCAAGGTTGGTGGTTGGTATTGTAATCGACCAAATGCGGTATGATTATTTAACGCGGTTTTATAACAAATACGGCGAAGGTGGTTTTAAACGTATGATGAACGAGGGCTTTAACTGCAAGAACAACCATTACAATTATGTGCCTACTTATACAGGCCCAGGGCATGCATCGATTTATACAGGTACAACTCCAAAATACCATGGTATAATCGCTAATGATTGGTACGATAAAGAGATTAAGAAAAGTGTGTATTGTACCGGTGATGATAGTATGAAATCTGTTGGGACCAACACTGAAGATGGACAAATGTCTCCACACCGAATGAAAACCACCACTTTTCCTGATGAAAACCGCCTATTTACACAAATGCGTGGTAAAACCGTTGGCATATCCATAAAAGATAGAGGTGCTATTTTGCCTGCGGGCCATACCGCAAACGCAGCCTATTGGTTTTATGGAAAAGATAAAGGCTATTTTATTAGCAGCACATTTTACATGGACACTTTGCCTAATTGGGTAAATGAATTTAACAACTCAAATGTTGTAGCATCCTACTTAAAACCATGGAATACCTTATATAACATTGAAACTTATACTGAAAGCGGAAACGATTTAAATGATTTTGAAGGCGGTTTTAAAGGAAAGGAAACCGCAAGTTTTCCTTATGACTTGAATGTTTTAAAAGAAAAAAATGGAGGCTTCGATATTTTAAAAGCAACGGCTTATGGCAATAGCATTATAGCAGATTTTGCAATTGCCGCATTAAATGGCGAACAATTGGGGCAAGACAACATGACCGATGTGTTGGCCGTAAGTTTTTCAAGCACCGATTATGTGGGGCATAATTTTGGGGTAAACTCCAAAGAAATTGAAGATACTTACATTCGATTGGATAAAGATCTAGAACGTTTGTTTAAAGCACTGGACACCCAAGTTGGTAAAGGAAATTATACCGTGTTTTTAACCGCAGACCATGCCGCAGTAGAGGTGCCTTCGTATTTACAAAGTGTGAAAATACCAGCTGGTTATATAGATTCTAAAGCTCAAAAAAATAGGTTTACTGAATTTATGGAAATTAAATTTGGAACGTCCGACTTAATTGAAAACGTAAGTAACAACCAAGTGTTTTTAAACAGAGCGAAAATTGAAGAACTGGATTTGGATTTGGATGATGTGCAAGAAGCCCTAGTAAACGAAATAATAATGTATCCTAATATCGACAAAGCTTACACGGCAACAGCCATGAGCTCCCAAGAGTTTAATACTGGAATTGAAGCTTTATTGCAAAAAGGCTTTAACCAAAAACGTTCCGGCGATGTGCTTTTTGTTTACGATCCTGCTTTTATTTCCTACGGAAAAACAGGTTCTACACATGGCACGGGTTTAAATTACGATACCCATGTGCCCTTATTTTTCTTCGGAAAAGGCATAAAACATGGCCAAACCTTGCAAAAAACCGAGGTAACCGATATTGCTCCAACCATGTCGGCACTTTTAGGCATCAGTTTTCCTAACGGCGCCATTGGGCAACCATTAGAATTTGTATTGGATTAATTTGAACAAAAGAGCGAAATATACCGTACTGGCTTTATTGATTGTGCTTACAGTTTATGGTTACGGGCATTTTTTAAAAACTGAAGAAAAGGCTGAAATTGTAAATGCAGGTGAAGAAATAAAGCAAAACACCAACGCATATTTTTTACCAACAAGTACTACGGGGCAAATTGTACACCACGAAGGCTATTCGCTCTCTTATAGCGAACCACACGAACAAGCCGAATGGGTAGCTTACGAATTAAAAAAGTCGCATTTATTGAACACCCATTTTAAGCGCCCTTATTTTGAGGTAGACAAAGCGGTTAAAACAGGAGCTGCAGATTGGCGGAATTATAAAAACTCTGGTTATGACCGCGGCCATTTATGTCCTGCAGCCGACAGAACCTACAGTAAATTCGCATACGATGAAACTTTTTTAACCAGTAACGTTACCCCACAAGAACACGCCTTTAATTCTGGTATTTGGAATACTTTAGAACAAAAAGTAAGATATTGGGCCAGTAAATATGATGGTGTTTTTGTGGTTACGGGTGGTATTTTAAAAGGAAACATGAAAACTATTGGAAACGAAAAAGTGGCAGTTCCCAACCAATTTTATAAAGTGTTGATGGATGCAAATTCGGGTAAAGTAAAAATGATAGCATTTTTGATGCCTCATGAAAATTCAAGTAAACCGTTGTATGAATTTGTTGTTTCGGTGGATTCTATCGAAAAATTAACGGGGATTGATTTCTTTCCGCAATTGGAAGATGCTTTAGAAAATAAGCTGGAAGCTTCTAGTAGCTATAAGGATTGGAGTTTTAAATAGTATTGAGATCGAGACCTCACAGGTTTTAAAAACCTGTCAGGTCTTTTATTGGAATTTATTTTTCATGCCTTTCCAACGCAATTCCCGAATAAAATTCCCTTCTTCTTCAGTTACCAAAAAACCAACCTTGTTCTTTTTTGCTTTAAAATAACCTGTCAAATAATCTTTAAACAGACCAAAACTCCCTTTTTTATAGGCTAATTTTAAAGCCGAAATAAAGGTAATTACAAAACCATAACGCATTTTATACATGGCTTCACCTTGCAAATATTTTGAGGCTTTGTTATAACTAATCCCTGTAGGTTTTAAATGTTTTACATGTAAAGATTCGTCTGTTAGTATGTCCCAACCATAAAATTTAGCAAGTAATTCATCAACCGTATCCCAACCCATGGAAGGTTTTAATTTTCCAATCTTTAAAAAACATGTTTTTCTGTACGCTTTTAAAGCGCCTCGAATATGGTCCTTGCGTGTTAAATTTTCCAATACCCATTCCCCATTTTTTTCAATGTAACAAAACCCAGATGCCATACCTAGTTTTTTATTGACATTAAAATGAATCGAAAGTTGTTTTAAATAAGTATTTGGAAAAATTAAATCGGCGTCAAACTTACATAATACATCATAATGCGCATCTAAAGTTTCATAACCTTTATAAAACGCATTGATGATTTTTGAACCCGGTAAATGTTCGTTTGAAGATTTTGAATTGATTAATTGAATCCACGGATGTTTCGCAGCATAGCTTTCAACAATATCTTGGGTACTATCCGTTGAATTATCATTTACCACCACCACCCGTTTTGGCTGAAGTGTTTGGTTTATTAAAGAATCTAAAGTTAAACCAATAGAGCTTTCTTCATTATGAGCGGGAATGATGATGTAAAAGTTCAAAGTTTAAAGTTTAATATTCAAAGTTAAACTCTTTCCGCATAAACAATATAATATCTAGGGGTAAACCAACGCAACATAGGCCGGATACCCATTTTTTTCGTGGGGTTTGTCCATTTTTGACGGTCTATTATTTTCCAACCCGCTTTTTCCAATAACCAATCGAACTGCCAATCTTCAAATTCGTGGTAATGTCTATCAAACATATCCGATTTACTTCTATAGGCTGAAGAAAACCATAATCTTAAAGGTACGCTAGCAACTAATTTATCGGCTTTTATGGATTGAAGTACGGTAAAAGGTGATAATAAATGTTCGAAAATCTCAAACGCAGTAACTACTGTAGCGTCAGATTTTGTAATATTAGATGTATCAAAATCCAAATCTTCACCTTTCGTATTTACTACAGAATAACCATGTTTGACCATAATATCCGTAAACGGATTTACAACGCCCAAATCTAAAATAGTTTCGGTTTTAGGAACATGTTTTTCTAAAAATTGAATAGTATGCTTAAAACGTTTGTTAGGAAAAGTTTTTTCGTACATGAACTAATTGTATTTTTTCATGCGGTTCATATTATTTTTTTAAGGAATTTTAATTTAGAACTTGTTTAGGCATCCAAATAGCGCTTTCTGAAATCACTCATCACATTTTTTTATGATTCCGACCCTCTCCTTTATCCAATCTGTTCTATTCCAATATGTATGGCCCTTTGTTGCTCAATGGTTAGACCGTCCCATTCGTTAATCTCACTTTTACTATTGATGAGATTTATGGGTGTTCCATATACTTCTTCTAACCTACTTTCTTTTAAAGAATCCAGTTTTATGAATAGATCAAGTTTTATTTCTGACGCATTCATTATTCTTATATTTAAAGTAAAGTTAAAAATAAAGATTACTATTAAGTTGAGTAAATGACAAAAAATAGCTCATACTTCAAAATAATCAGTATTGTTTGGACCCCTCCGCCTGCGGCACCTCCCCTTGAAAAAAGGGAAGGACTTATCGAGGGCGCTTTTCCTTAAACTATTCTGTTATAAATTGATGATTTGATTTATGACTAAATAACTTAATGACCCCAGTAACTGTTCTCTCAATATTTATAAGCAATGGCATTGATATGCATACCGGCACCAACGCTTGCAAATATAATCACATCCCCTTTTGTAAGACTATGGTTTTCCAATTTATTGTTTCTAACCAAATCAAAAAGTGTGGGTACGGTAGCTACCGAACTGTTTCCCAGTTTTTGAATGCTCATGGGCATGATACCTTCAGGAATCTCGGTTCTATAAAGTCGGTACAAACGTTTTAAAATGGCTTCATCCATTTTTTCGTTGGCCTGATGCAAAAATATTTTTTTCACGTCTTTAATGTCTAAACCACAATTATCTAAACACGTTTTTATGGCTTGAGGCACATGAACAAGGGCAAATTCGTAAATTTTACGGCCATCCATTTTTATGTATCGGGTGTCTTTGCTCAAATTTTGGTTGTTAGAGTTTCCAAAATATAAATAATAGGCTTCATCATAAGTGAAACTTGATGTTTCATGGGCCAAAATACCACCTGCTTCCTCAGTAGCTTCAATAATAGTAGCTCCAGCCCCATCAGAAAAGATCATGGAATCCCTATCGTGCTTGTCAACAACCCTAGACAGTGTTTCAGAGCCTATAACCAAACAGCGTTTTGCCATACCCGCTTGAATATAGGCCTTTGCCTGAATGACTCCTTCAATCCATCCCGGACACCCAAACAGAATATCGTAAGCCACACATTTGGGGTTTTTAATGCGCAAACTATGTTTTATTCTTGCAGCTAAACAAGGCACCAAATCGCTCTGGTTCATGTTATATTTAACATCTCCAAAATTATGGGCCACAATAATATAATCAATCGTTTCGGGATCAATTTTAGCATCGTTTATGGCTCTTTCGGCTGCAAAAAATCCTAAATCGGAAGAGTTTAAATGCGCTTTAGCATAACGCCTTTCAGCAATACCCGTAATGGCTTGGAATTTTTCAATAATAACCTCGTTGGGGGAGTTAATTACCGTACCATCGTTATTTAAAAATGTATGTTCGTAAAAAGCGGTGTTTTTTTCAATGGTATCTGGTATGTAGCTTCCAGTACCTGTAATTTTAATGTTCATAAAAAGAAATTTTGCCTTTTTTAATCACCCATAAAATTACAGGTTTTTAACAAAAGGCACATTTTAAAATTCGGTTGTTTTACGACGTTCAACGCCTATTTAAGCTTGGGCATAAGCCTCGATTGGGGCACAGGAACAGATTAAATTTCGGTCTCCATAGGCATCATCCACGCGTCTTACACTTGGCCAAAATTTATTGTTTCTTACATAGTCCAAAGGAAATGCAGCTTCTTCACGTGAGTATGGAAAATACCATTCGTTGGCCGTTATCATTTCTAAAGTATGCGGAGCATTTTTCAAAACATTATTTTCATCATCCTTTGATGCCTTATCAATTTCTTTTTTAATGGAGATCATGGCGTCACAAAAACGATCCATTTCAGCTTTGCTTTCGCTTTCCGTTGGTTCAATCATCAAGGTTCCTGCCACGGGGAAGGATACCGTTGGCGCATGAAAACCGTAATCCATCAAGCGTTTTGCAATATCAGTAACTTCAATGCCATGGGCTTTAAAAGGGCGGCAATCCACTATCATTTCGTGTGCTGCACGTCCGCGTTCACCGGAATAAAGCGTATCAAAACTACCTTGTAAACGGTACTTGATATAATTGGCATTTAAAATAGCGACTCTGGTAGATTCCGTCAACCCTTCAGCGCCAAGCATTTTAATGTAGCCATAGGAAATTAAGCATACTAAAGCAGAACCATAAGGCGCTGCAGATATGGCGGTAATAGCTTTTTCTCCACCAACTTTTACAATAGGATTTCCGGGTAAAAACGGCACTAATTGTTTAGCAACACAGATGGGACCAACACCAGGACCACCACCACCATGAGGGATGGCGAATGTTTTATGCAAGTTTAAATGGCATACATCGGCACCAATATTTCCAGGGTTTGTGAGACCTACTTGAGCGTTCATGTTGGCGCCATCCATATAAACCTGCCCGCCATTATCATGGATAATTTTGGTAATTTCCTTAATAGCAGATTCGTAAACACCGTGCGTAGATGGATAGGTAACCATTAAACACGATAAATTATCTTTGTGCAAAATGGCTTTTTCACGTAGATCGTCCACATCAATATTTCCTTCGGCAGTCGATTTGGTTACAATCACTTTCATACCCGCCATAACCGCACTTGCAGGGTTTGTGCCATGTGCCGAGGATGGTATCAAACAAATATCCCTATGCCCTTCGTTACGAGATTCATGGTACGCTTTAATGACCATTAAACCTGCATATTCGCCTTGGGCGCCAGAATTTGGTTGTAAAGACGTGGCAGCAAAACCAGTGATTTCGGTCAATTGATCTTCCAATTCCTTTAAAACGGTTAAATAGCCTTGCGCTTGTTTTTTAGGTACAAACGGGTGGATATTAGCCCATTTGAAAATACTTAATGGTAGCATTTCTGATGCTGCATTGAGCTTCATGGTACAAGAACCCAACGAAATCATGGAGTGGTTTAAAGCCAAATCCTTATGCTCTAATGATTTTATATAACGCATCAATTCGGTTTCAGAATGGTACTGATTGAAAACATCCAGTGTTAAAAAATCGGATTGTCTTTTTAATGATTCCGATATATTATTACTTTCTGAAATTGAGGCAATTATGACGGTTTCTTTTTCAGCACCTTCAGCAAAAACGGAAATTAAATAATTGACGTCCCTTACCGAAGTAGTTTCATTTAAGGAAACAGTGACCGTTTCGCTATCCGGATAAAACAAATTTACCTTTTTGGCTTTAGCAATCTTCTTTATTTTTTTAGAATCGGTTTTTATCTGAAGCGTGTCAAAAAACGAGGTATTTATTTGATTGTATCCTAAAGTCTTTAAAACAGTAGCTAATGTAGAAGCTGTATTATGCACTTTATTGGCTATAAATTTCAAGCCTTTTGGCCCATGATACACTGCGTACATACTCGCCATAACGGCCAATAGAACTTGGGCAGTACATATATTTGACGTTGCTTTATCGCGCTTTATATGTTGCTCGCGGGTTTGTAGCGCCATACGCAAGGCACGGTTGCCATTAACATCTTTGGTAACGCCAATAATACGTCCCGGAATATCGCGTTTGTACGCTTCCTTGGTTGCAAAATAAGCGGCATGTGGTCCGCCATAACCCATCGGGATCCCGAAACGTTGGGTAGTACCAACAACTACATCGGCACCAAATTTACCAGGAGCTTCCAATTTAACCAAGCTTAAAATATCGGCAGCTACGGCTACTTTAATTTGGGAATCATTCGCTTTGCTTATAAATGTTTTTATATCGGTTACTTGGCCATCTTTTCCCGGATATTGAAGAATGGCTCCGAAAAATTCTGAAGAAAAATCAAAAGTTTCTTCATTCCCAACAACCAATTCAATGCCAATGGGCGTCGCTCTGGTTTGTAGTAACGACAACGTTTGGGGCAGTATATTTTCAGAAACAAAAAACTTGTTAACGTTATTTTTCTTCTGGTCACGTTCGCGAACAGCAAACAACAAACCCATAGCTTCCGCCGCAGCGGTACTTTCATCAAGAAGCGATGCGTTGGCAATTTCCATTCCTGTAAGATCCATCACCATGGTTTGGTAATTTAAAAGTGCTTCCAAGCGGCCTTGGGCAATTTCCGCTTGATAAGGCGTGTAGGCCGTGTACCAACCCGGGTTTTCGAGAATGTTCCGTTGAATGACAGCAGGCATTATGGTTGGGTGGTACCCTAAACCAATATATGTTTTATAAGCTTTATTGAGTTTGGATAATTCGTGAATATGAAGTAAATATTCATATTCCGTCATGGGCTCCTCTAAATTCAAGCCATTTTTTAAACGGATATCGTTGGGAATGGTTTGGTAGATCAACTGGTCCAATGAGTCCACTCCAATGGTTTTCAACATACTTTTTTGGTCGTCCTCTCTGGGACCAATATGACGTAATGCAAACGCGTTTGTATTCATTAAGCTGTAATTGTTTAATAATTTTGCAAAAATAAGCAATAATAAACGTGTTTTGTTGAATAAAATGTAAAGTTTTTAACCGTTTGAAACCGTTATTAACAGTTTGCTTAATTTTGCTGAATGAAGATGTTGAAGCAGCTTTTCAATTTTTACATAAATAGTAGTATCCATGTGGCTTTATCGGTGTTTTCGTTAACATGGATAACACTTTCGGAGTATGGTTTGCTTTCAGATAAAACCATATTGTATTTCGTGTTTTTCGCCTCCATTTCGGGTTATAATTTTGTGAAGTATTTTGGAATGGTAAAACTTCATCATAGAAATTTGGCAAGCTGGCTAAAAGCCATTCAGGGTTTTTCAATCTTCAGCTTTTTGGTTATGTGCTATTACGCCAGTCAATTAAACATGGGCACGTTATTTTTTATTGCTGGATTCGGACTCATCACTTTTTTTTACGCCATTCCTTTTTTTCCAAAGCATGTGTTTTTAGGCCCTCAACATAATTTAAGAAGTGTAGGCGGATTGAAAGTGCACTTAATAGCATTGGTTTGGACAGGTGTTACCGTATTTCTTCCTGTAATAAACAACCATTATGATTTGAATGTTGAGGTTATGGTTACGGCGATTCAGCGATATGTTTTTATTGTCGTTTTAATGTTTCCTTTTGAAATTAGGGATTTACGCTACGATAGTTTAAAACTTGCCACCATTCCACAGAAAATAGGTGTAAAACAAACCAAAATAATTGGTGTTTTGTTATTGCTGGTATTTTTTTTCTTAGAGTTTCTTAAAAATGAAATAAGTACTGGAAATATTTTCATTTCGGCACTTTTAACGATTATAACAAGTTTGTTTTTAGTGTATTCCAAAAAAGAACAAGGAACATATTACAGTTGTTTTTGGGTAGAAGGATTGCCCATTTTGTGGCTTTTATTGGTGCTTATGTTTAGTTGATTGGGGTTTCTTTAATAGCGCTATCCAAATCCAACCTCATTTTTTCTTTGCAATTTTTATCCAGACACTCAATATGCGCTTTTTTAATGGTTTTTGTAAGCTTCGTGTTGTTTTTAGTGTACTCTCTGCAAGCCCTACAATAAATTAAATGGATGTTCAGTTTTATTTTTTCACATAACGTCGCATTTTTATACTGTGTTTTATCACACACATGGTTTGCTTCATCACAAGGAATTACAATTTTAATTTTATTGCCCATTATTTAAACCAATTTTCTTTTAAGCATGCTGCCATAGCGGTTCTGGCTCTATGGATAATTACCCAAAGGTTAGACGCCGTAATATTAAGTTCATTACAAATAACTTCAGTTTCATAACCTTCAATGGTTTTCATTTTAAAAACCTCTGCCTGTTTTTCTGGCAATTTGCTCAAACAATTAAAAATGGCATCCCCTAGTTCACTGTTTTGCATGGTGTCTTCGGCAGTTTTATCAAAGGGGTCTGCAACACGTTCTTCCAACCAATCACCTTCACTTTCAGAATCGTCATTATAAGTGATCCGTACTTCGGCTTTTCCCTTTTTTGAGTTTATTTTGCGGTAGTGGTCAATAACCTTTCGCTTCAAAATAGAAATCAACCAGGTGCGTTCACTGGCTTCACCTTTAAAATTTTTCATGGATTTTAACGCAGCCAAAAACGTGTCCTGCACCAAATCCTGCGCAATCTCTCTATCACTAACGCGCGAAATGGTGTAGTTGTAGAGGTAATCAGAGTATAAATCGACCCATTTATTTGGATTAATTTCATGGTTGGACATATAGCAAACTTTTCTTTTTTCAAAAATAAGGTAAAAATGTGAATAAATTTATAAATCATTTTTGGGCGTTACCACAAGTGTCAAGCTTTACGCTATATCTTTTTTGCTTTTAATGGCAAAAAAGGATGCAGCTACAAATGCGAAGCATTAACGATTTCCAAATCAACAATAAAATATATGAGTAATCCTTAACGCAATACCAGTTTTCAATTAAAGCGCACAACTATTAAACAGATTGTAAAGTTCCTTTTTGAACCGACACCGAAGAGCCATCAACAAAACAAGTTGAAACGTGCTTTAGGTTTTTAAACGTTTTGGGTAACAGATTGAGGAGTTCTTTGTCAAAATACGATGTATCTAAATTATAAAGCTTCCAAGGTTTATGGTGTATTTTATATTGCAATGTTTCACTTTTTTTATTCTTTATAAACGCTACATATCTATCAACTACAAAATGTTCTAAGCTATTTTTAGTCAATTCGTCAGTTACCAAACTACCTTTTGCACCTGTTTTCGAACCCTTAAACTTATACTCTAAAGCAATTTCATTGTCTTTAATAAATTTATTGTAAGTAATATTTTTAAAATGATAAGGTTCGTTATAGAATATATTTGCAACAAGAGTAATTAATGGTTTTGGAGCAAATTCTTTTATAAAAACGACTCCTTTAGTGTTGTCAATTTTAGATTTCACATAGTACCTGAAGTTTATTTGTCCGAAGTTTTGATGCATAGGGACTTTAAAACCAAAAAAACTCACTTTTGAAAATGTAAAAGCTACCATACTCAAAATTGCTTTATTCTTAAAAAAGTCTATTTCGGTGTCCTTAGGCAAATAAGGTTCAAGAATGGCTTTGTCTATTTGAAAATTGGTGATGATTAAATCTTCCCAATGTCCTCGCATGAATATATTAGTTTGTTTCATCTTGGTTTGGTTTTCTTAGTAAATAAGTGATATTTAAATGAATGAAGGCTAATAGTATGGAGGTAACAATAACTATCATGAATAAAGCATCTTTATAATACAACACGCCAGTAAATGATATAATTGTGATAATCAGAATAGTTGCAGTAGCGACACTATAGATGAGGAATTGTGTTTTACCACTTTTGTCTAAACTACTATGATTGTCTGCTATTATTAAATACATAATGAGTTGAATAATTCCTAAAACAATCAAGAACATCAACCCAAAATAAGGTATAATGAAAAGAATAGCATTTATGATTACTAGCCATTTGTTAGTTTGATATAAATATTTCATATTATTATGTTTTTAAACTTTCAGAAATTTTTGAAAGTATATTTTAAATTTTTTTAGGTAAACAATTTCAATAACGATTTTGTAATCCAGTTTTGTTCTTGGCTCACAAGTTTGTTAATTATAGCATCAGCATTTTCGGTTAAATCGTGTAATGCTTTGGTTTGCTTGATTAATTCCTTGGTTTTTTCAGTGCCATCATCATCAATCGATGACACATCCTTTAACACTTTAATTACGGGTTTAATTTCTCTTCTGCTTCGCTCTTTAGCAACAATTCTAGCTAATTCCTGTACATCTTTTTCAGTAGAGAAATATTCTTTACGTTCACCCGGAATTAGCTCTTTGGTAACTATACCCCAATCCATTAATTGACGTAAATTCATGCTCGTGTTTCCACGTGAAATTTGAAGCTCTTCCATAATTTCTTCCATGGATAAGGGCTTGGTTGAAATAAAAAGTAATGCCTGTATTTGAGCCATGGCTTTGTTGATGCCCCATAGCGTACCTAAACTTCCCCAAGTACTTATAAATTTTATTTTTGCTTCTTCGTAATTCATAGTACAAATATATAATAAGTTTTAAACTTTCAATAATTATTGAAAGTTTATTTTGTCGATATAATTTGTAAGTCAATAGTTTTCTTTATTTCGATGGAGCATCAGACCTGACAGGTCTCTTAGAGTATCATTATTCCAACAATCCCGCCCGCCTCAACAAAGCCTCAGGTTGCGGTTCTTTTCCGCGAAAGCGTTTATAAAGTACCATCGGGTCTTCTGTTCCGCCTTGTGAAAGTACATGGTCTTTAAACTTAATTGCAACTTCTTTATTAAAAATGCCGACTTCTTTAAAGTACTCAAAAGCATCGGCATCCAAAACCTCCGCCCATTTGTAACTATAATACCCCGATGAATATCCGCCTTGAAAAATATGTGAAAACGAGGTGCTCATGCAGTTTTCAGCAACTTCAGGATATAACGTTGTGTTACTAAAAGCTTCTACTTCATATGCTTTTACATTGCTTATTTTTGACGGATCTTGACCGTGCCAACCCATATCCAATAAACCAAAGCTTATTTGTCTCAACGTTTGCATCCCTTGTAAAAAGGTTGAAGATTCCTTTATTTTTTTTACCAAATCCATGGGAATGACTTCTCCTGTTTCATAATGTTTCGCAAATAACGACAAAGCGTCTTTTTCGTAACACCAATTTTCCATAACCTGACTTGGTAATTCCACAAAATCCCAAAACACACTGGTTCCCGACAAGCTAGGATACGTGGTGTTTGCCAACATACCATGCAATGCATGCCCAAATTCATGAAACAAAGTGGTTACTTCATTAAAAGTTAACAGCGATGGCTTGCTTTTGGTTGGTTTGGTAAAGTTACAAACGATGGAAATATGTGGTCTATCATCCAAACCGTTTTTTATAGATTGTGGTTTGTATGAAGTCATCCACGCACCATTTCGTTTTCCTGTTCTTGGGAAGAAATCGGCATAAAAAATAGCTGCTAAACCACCATTATTGTCGGTTACTTTATAGGTTAAAACGTCTTCATGATATTTGTCTATATTATTGATTTCCTCAAAATTCAAATCGAACAGTTTATTGGCAACCGTAAATGCACCATCTATCACATTTTCCAGTTTGAAATAGGGTTTTAACAACTCGTCATCTAAACTAAACAATTTTTGTTTTAATTTTTCGGAATAATAGTGGCCATCCCATTTTTCGAGTTGCTCGATGCCATCCAAATCTTTGGCAAAATTTTGAAGATTTTGGAATTCTTTTTCAGCTGCGGGTTTTGCTTTTTCAAGTAATTCATTTGAAAACCCTAAGACTTTTTCAGGCGTTTTTGCCATGCGTTCTTCTAAAACAAAATGCGCATGGGTTTTGTAACCTAACAAATTGGCACGTTCAAACCTTAACTTAGTTATTTTCAAAACAATATCTTGATTGTCTAAAGCGTCGTTGTTAAAACCCTTACTTCCAGCCGCAAGTGTTATTTTTTTACGAAGTATTCTATTATCAGCATAAGTGACAAACGGAATATAACTTGGATAATCTAACGTAAACAACCAACCTTCTTTTTTTTTGCTTTCTGCTAATTGTTTTGCTGCTTCCATGGCACCTTCGGGTAATCCTGAGAGTTCATTTTCATCAGTAATTAGCATTTCAAATTTGTTGGTTTCGGCCAAAATATTTTCGCCAAACTTTAACTTTAATTTGCTGAGTTCCTTATCAATTTCGCGCAGTTTTGCTTTTTTATCTTCTGGTAAATTAGCACCATTCCTTGAAAAACTTTTATATTTTTTGTCGAGAAGGGTTTGTTGCTCAATAGTTAAACTTAAATGGTCTTTTGAGTTGTAAACCGATTTTATACGTTTGAAAAGTGCTTCGTTTAAGGTAATATCATTACTGAATTCTGATAGTAAAGGTGATACTTCTTGAGCAATCTTTTGAATGGCATCGTTGGTTTCGGCAGAATTCAAATTAAAGAAGATACTCGAAATTCTATCCAATTGTTCCCCAGCAAATTCCAAAGCTTCAATCGTGTTTTTGAAAGTCGGTTTTTCCGTATTATTTACAATAGTATCAATTTCAGCCTTGGAATCTTCTATAGTTTGTTTAAATGCTGAAAAAAAATCGGCCGTATTAATTTTCGAAAAAGGTGCTGAATTATAAGGGGTTTCAAACGGTTTTAGTAGAATATTTTGTGTCATTATTAAAGAAAAGTATTAAAAAACGTTATTTATTATGTGTGCATAATAAAATTTTATTATTTTTGTCATTGAAAATTTGAAGAGTGACTAACTCAATAAAATTATTCTTAATAGCTGGAAAACCTCGAGATTCCCCTCGAGGTTTTTTTATTTTAAATCTTTGGCCGATTCGTGCACCTTTTGTTTTAAGGCTTCTTTATAGTCCATTATTTTATCTAAAACGTCAGGATTGCTGGAGCCTATAATTTGGGCCGCTAAAATTCCTGCGTTTTTTGCACCATTTAATGCCACTGTAGCTACGGGTACGCCTCCCGGCATTTGTAGAATGGACAAAACGGAGTCCCAACCATCAATGGAATTACTGCTTTTTACAGGAACACCAATAACCGGCAAGGGGGATAACGAAGCAATCATGCCCGGTAAATGTGCCGCACCACCAGCACCTGCTATAATAACCGCGAAGCCTCTGGTATGTGCATGTTTGCCATAATCGAATAGTTTTTCTGGGGTACGGTGTGCCGAAACAATATCAACTTCTACATCTATATTAAAATCTTTTAAAATATCAATGGCGTCCTGCATTACTGGCAAATCGCTTTTGCTTCCCATGATGACTCCTACTTTATTCATTTTCAGAATTAATTAAATTTATAATTATGTTTATTATTAAATCTTTTTCTTTAGGACTACTTTCTGCAATCATTAAAGTTAATGCTACTAAGGTACTATTTGTTATTTTTTTGTTGAATCATTTTTATAAAGAAATTGATTTTTATCGATATCCCAGTGATATTATAACATCTAAATTGTAATAATTTGTGGGTTTATCGGAATGACTAAAGTGCATTTTTTGCACATTGCTTTTTTTTGTAAGCTCGTTCTCTTTAAAAATATTATTTAAATGTCTGGTTATTACCGATCTATCTCTGTTGAAAAGGTCTGAGAGTTGATTTTGATTCAGCCAAACATTATCATCTTTAAGATTAACTTCAATCTTTGATGAACCATCTGAAGTACTATATATAATTATTTCTCCGGATTCTTTCATGAACCGCTTATAACTTTAATCGTCTTTTTAACTTCCTCGGCAACGCGTCGTGCTTCATTCAAATCTTCATTCACAATAGTAACGTGGCCCATTTTTCTAAAAGGTCTGGTTTGTTTTTTGCCGTAAATGTGCGGTGTAACGCCATCAAAATCCATAATGGCTTCAATATTTTCATAAACCACATTGCCGCTATACCCTTCAGCACCTACTAAGTTAACCATAACCCCGCCTACTTTGCTGTCCGTTCTTCCTAATGGCAGATTTAAAATAGCCCTTAAATGCTGTTCGAATTGTGAGGTGTAACTTGCCTCAATGGTTTGATGTCCAGAATTATGGGGCCGTGGGGCAACTTCGTTTATCAATATCCCATCGTTTTGCGTTTGGAACATTTCAACAGCCAATAACCCAACATGATTAAAAGCCTTTGAAGTATTTAATGCTACTTCTACTGCTTTTTTTGCAACCCCATCTGAAATTCTAGCAGGACAAATTACGTATTCCACTTGGTTCGCTTCAGGGTGAAACTCCATCTCAACCACAGGAAACGTTTTTGTTTCACCTGATGCATTTCTTGCAACAATAACAGCCAATTCGTTTTTAAACGGAACAAACGTTTCTGCTATACATTCACCTTTTGGTAAACCTTCTAAATCTGAAAGTTTTCTAACTACTTTCACACCATTTCCATCATAACCAAATTGGGCAGCTTTCCAAACAAATGGAAATTCCAACCCACCATTATTAATGGCATCTTCAATTTCTGAAAGATATGCAAATCGCGAAAACGGTGCTGTTGGCAAATTATGGTCCACATAAAACAGTTTTTGGGTTGCTTTGTTTTGAATAATCCGTAAGGTTTTGGACGACGGATATACTTTTTTACCTTCCTTTTCAAGGGCTTCCAACGCATCAATATTCACGTTTTCAATTTCAATGGTCAGTATATCTACTTGTTTTCCAAAATTGTAAACCGCATCAAAATCCATTAAATCGCCCAAATGAAATTCATTACTGGCAATTTTACAAGGCGCTTCGTTACTGGCATCCAGAACACAGGTGTAAATATCAAACTTTCGGGTGTCGTTCAACAACATTTTGCCTAATTGTCCACCACCGAGAATACCAAGTTTAAAATTTGAAGAAAAATAATTCATAAGTTGTTGTTACTAAAAACTGTTTAATGATATGCAAAAATCAAGGCGCACCATTAAAAATATTAAGCCACGAATTTCACGAATACTTGAAAAATCCAAAGATTTTTCTATTCGTATGATCATTTTAGGACAATCATTTAACGAATTTTAAATGAGTTAAACTCATTTATTCGTGATAATTAGTGAAATTCGTGGCTAAAAATAGAGATATTGATTTTAATGCGTTTGTCCTGATACAAAAATACACTTAAATCTTAAATTAGTCTTGAATTCGTAAATCAAAAAATCGTAATTCGCCAATCTATTGATTATCTTTGCCCCTTTCAAAAATAACTGACTGTGATAAAGCTACACGACAAATATTTTAAACCATTTATTTCTTCACAAGAAATAGATGCCGCTATGCAGCGTTTGGCAACAGACATAGCTAACGATGTTGGCGACGAAATCCCCGTTTTTGTTGGTATTTTAAACGGCTCGTTTATGGTAGTAAGCGATTTTGCGAAAAAGTACCCAAAACCCTGTGAGGTAACCTTTATTAAACTGGCATCGTATGAAGGGGTTAAATCCACCGAAGACATTCAGCGTTTAATTGGCTTAACACAAGACTTAACGGGGCGCACCGTTGTTATTTTGGAAGACATTATCGATACAGGAAACACACTGGCAGAAGTACACCGTATTTTTGAAAACGAACAGGTAAAATCGTTAAAAATCGCCACCTTATTTTACAAACCAGAAGCGTACAAAAAAGATTTTAAATTACATTATATAGGTATCGAAATACCTAACAAATTTATAGTGGGCTATGGCTTGGATTATAACGGATTGGGACGGAATATACCCGAAGTCTATCAAATAAAAGAAACACAATACATGACAAATTTAGTACTTTTTGGACCTCCAGGAGCTGGTAAAGGAACGCAAGCAGAATTTTTAAAAACTAAATATAATCTGGTTCATATTTCCACGGGCGATGTTTTTAGATTTAACATTAAAAACGAAACGGCTTTGGGCATGTTGGCCAAATCGTATATGGATAAGGGCGAGTTGGTTCCAGACCAAGTAACTATTGACATGCTAAACGCAGAAGTTGAAAAAAATTCTGGTGCCAAAGGTTTTATTTTTGACGGCTTCCCACGCACCAACGCACAAGCCGAATCATTGGACAAATTGTTGGAAAGCAAAGATTCTGCTATTAGTGCCATGGTTGCTTTGGAAGTTGATGATGAAATTTTAGTGAAACGTCTTTTAAGCAGAGGAAAAACCAGTGGCCGTGTGGACGACGCAGACGAATCCATCATTAGAAACCGCATCAAAGAATATTACGATAAAACCGCTATTTTAAAAGATTACTATTCGGCACAAAATAAATATTATGGTGTTGATGGCGTTGGCAGTATCGATGAAATTACGCTGCGATTGGACGCGGTAATAAAAAACCTTTAAATCTTCACAAGAGTTTAAATATTAAACCCAAAAATGACCGAAGGCAATTTTGTTGATTATGTAAAAATGTTCGTTAGCTCCGGTAACGGAGGCAAAGGATCATCGCATTTACATCGTGAAAAATTTATTGAAAAAGGCGGTCCCGATGGGGGTGATGGTGGCCGTGGAGGCCATGTTATCCTTCGAGGGAACTCCAACCTTTGGACACTTCTTCATTTAAAATTCAAAAAACACATTCGTGCAGGCCATGGCGAGAGTGGTAGTAAAAGTAGAAGTTTTGGTGCCGATGGCGTGGATGAGTATGTAGATGTGCCTTTAGGAACCGTGGTTCGGGATACCGAAACCAACGATATTATTTTTGAAATTACCGAAGAAGGCGAAGAACGCATTATTGCCGAAGGTGGTAAAGGCGGCTTGGGCAACTGGCATTTTAGAACCCCAACCAACCAAACACCACGTTACTCACAACCGGGAATTCCGCTAGAGGAAAAACACATTACCTTAGAATTAAAAGTGCTTGCCGATGTTGGTTTGGTGGGCTTCCCGAATGCTGGAAAATCCACCCTTTTATCTGTCATTACTTCAGCAAAACCAAAAATTGCCGATTATGAGTTTACCACTTTGAAACCGAATCTGGGCATCGTAAAATACCGCGATTTCCAAACCTTTGTCATGGCCGATATTCCGGGAATTATTGAAGGCGCTGCCGAAGGTCGCGGACTCGGGCATTACTTTTTGCGCCACATTGAGCGGAATTCCATTCTGTTGTTTTTAATTCCTGCCGATGCGCCCGATATTAAAAAACAATACGATATCCTGTTGGACGAACTCCGTCGCTACAACCCGGAAATGCTCGATAAAGACCGCATCATCGCCATTTCAAAATGCGATATGCTGGACAATGAGCTAAAAGCAGAATTAAAAGAATTATTGGATAACGAGTTGCCAATTCCTTATTTATTTATTTCCTCGGTGGCGCAACAAGGCATCACGCAGTTAAAGGACACGCTTTGGAAAATGTTGAATAATTAGGGCGTTACCACAAGGGTCGGGCTATTCGTTACAATCTTTTGGTTTTTTGTCATTCCTGCGTAGGCAGGAATCCACAATCAAAGTTATAAGCTTGTTTTTTTATGTTCGGTGTCTTCCCAAAGTAAAACCAAAAGGATTTCCACTACTATCCCTAACGCAATTCCCAACAAACTTCATACTACTGGAACAATTTTTGATTAACTTTATAAAAAAAATTGGTACATGACAAAAACTTATTAACATCAAATTATTAAAAAAAGTTTCTTAAAATAATTCCTCCCCTTTTTTCAAGGGGAGAGCCTGTGCCGAATTTATTTCGGTATGCCGATAGGCGGAGGGATCAACTTTAATAGTTATTTTTATGATATAAGATTATTTTTGTCATGTAATAAAAAACAAAAAATTAAAGTTATGAGAATCTTCACATTCCTATTTTTAGCCATTCTAACAGTTTCATGTGCCCCAATTCGAGTTAACTACGATTTTGAGAAAGGTACCGACTTCAGCAAATACAAAACATATAGTTATTATGGCGACCTTCAAACAGGTTTGAGTGCGCTAGACACTAAACGGTTTTTAGATGCTTTCGATGCAAAAATGGCAGCCAAAGGTTTTACTTTTTCAGAAACCCCAGATTTTCTGGTAGATATTAAAAGCACTGAATACCAAGAAGCACAACGCAGTAACGTCGGCGTTGGTTTAGGTGGTGGCGGTGGCAACATGGGAGGTGGTATTTCCATAGGCTTGCCCATAGGGCAATCCAACATAAACCGTCAAATCACTATAGATTTTGTGGATGAGAAAGGAAAAGGTTTGATTTGGCAAGCGGTGAGCGAATCGAGTTTCAACCCGAATGCATCCCCCGAAAAACGCGAACAGGTTTTTAATGCCATAGCCGAAAAAGTGTTGACGGCATATCCACCGAAGCAGTGATAATCCAAAAACTTTATTATTATCCTAACAGAGTACATGCATCGGTTATCCCATTCATTTCGTAATTTTACAAAAAAGCAAAAACCATGACATCAATAAAAAACAAAGCAGCCTTAATTACAGGAGGCTCCAAAGGTATTGGCTACGGTATCGCCGAGGCCTTGATAAAGGAAGGCATTCATGTTGCAGTAACCAGCAGAAGTGCTGCAGGAGCACAAAAGGCGGCGGAGAAACTCAATTCCAAAGCACCATCGGGAGCAAAAGCCTTGGGTATTGAAGCCGATGTAAGAGATTATCAAAGTCAACAAAAAGCGGTTGAAAAAATTATAAATCATTTTGGACAATTGGATATTGTTATCGCAAATGCAGGTTTAGGGCATTTTGCCAACATTGAAGATTTAACCATACAACAATGGCAGGAAACCATTGACACTAATCTTACGGGCGTTTTTTATTCCATAAAGGCAAGTGTTGAAGCCTTAAAAAAGTCTAAAGGTTATTTTATTACCATATCCAGTTTGGCGGGCACCAATTTTTTTGCGAACGGTTCAGCCTACAATGCGAGCAAGTTTGGTTTAACCGGTTTTACACAAGCAGTAATGTTGGATTTACGCCAGCACGATATTAAAGTGAGCACCATTATGCCCGGTTCCGTTTCAACTTATTTTAATGGAAATATGCCCGATGAACAGGACTCCTGGAAAATCCAAATAGAAGATATTGGCGAGTTGGTAGTCGATTTGATTAAAATGAACCCAAGAACCTTGCCAAGTAAAATTGAAGTTCGGCCTACAATGCCGCCAAGTAAATAAATTATTGCGTTAGTTTTTTATAATTTTTTTACTGGCAATCCATAAATTACCACTGTAGAAATTAGTGATGTAAACGCCTTGGCTTAGGTAGCTTACGTCTATTTGTTGGGTTCCAAAATTAGAGAGCGTAACGCTTTTTACAAGTTTTCCTTCTAAACTTATTATGTCCATTTTAATAGGATTGTTTGAGGTAGTTTCCGTTGAAATGTTAAGGTAATGGGTTGCTGGATTGGGGTACATAGAGATGCTGTAATTAGCAACTTCGCCAGTAATGTCTGTAACTCCTAATATAGAATTATCAATCGTCCAAGTCACTGTATATACATGAAACGTATCGTGGTTATCGACTTTTAACATCGCAGTATCGTCATTTACCGTAACGGTTAGTGAATTCATTCCAGTAGTTAAATCAGTTTCTAAAACACTTACAACATCAACATCATTTGCAAAATTAGCGGTGTTAAGGGTCCAAGTGCTTTTTAAGGTATTCAGAACCGGTTTTATTAAATTCAAATGAAAATCGATTGGAAACGTTGGATTTGAAATACTATTTGAAGCTGGGGCATAAGCATCAATGGGCGAAACTAAACTATGTATTTTTTCAACGATCCCTTCTTTACAAACTGCACAAAAAGGATAACTTAAATAACGCATTTTGCAAGCTTGATGTGGTCTGTACCAACTGGCTGCAAAACCAGAATTATTATATTGGTAAGTACCAACACCATTGGTTCCCAACCAATTTTTCCATTTTACCAAACTTGGGCTGTTTTGTTGGGTCATGTTAATGGCTTCGCTAAAATAAATCTCATCAAGCGGAAAGTATTCATCTTTTAAGTTGAACATAGAATGTCCCAATTCGTGAATAGCAATTTCTGTAGAACTTACGCCATTGCTAACCCCTTTTGAAGCCATGGGAAATTCGCCTCCACTACCACCATAAATAGCGGAATTCACTAAAATAAGCGCTTGGTCGTAGGTTGGGAAATTATCGGCTAAAACGCTATTTATTTTAACTTCTGTATTATTCGCATAATTGCCATCTATTTCATAAAAAAGTAATCGGTGATAACCATACGAGTCAAAAGCAGCATTAAAATAAGTGTTTACCATTTTTATTGGAACAACGGGACTTAAAGTTGATTCTAAAGGTTCCATACTTGTTCCTGGATGGTCTGCACCACTGTCGTTAGATGGCACTTTTATAATATGGACATTAAAATAATTGGCATATTCTTTAAATGGCGACTGGCTAAACATAGCATTTACAAAGTTGATGGCATCCGTTTTAAATTGAGGTAATTCAGGGGTTTGATATCCTTCACTTAAAATTACCAAGTTGATTCTTTTATCATTATCACCAGAGTTTTTAATGGTCTCCGTATTAAAAATTTGGGCAGAAATATTTTGAAAACCAACCAATAAGATGATGTAAAGAAGCTGTTTCATTGTCAATCAATCTTCGTAATAATTAAAGTACGTGTATTTTGAAGCGAATCGATTATTTCTTTGATAGCAATAAACTTGGTTTGGCTGTGCAATTGCAATCTTAAAGAAAACGATGTTTTACTTAATTCTACTTTTTTGTTTTCAAAGATAAGGGAATCGTTAACAAATTCAATACGTCTGGATAATGGGTCTTTTATGGTAACCGATGTTATTTTGGTGGAATCCTTATCTAATTGAATACATTTTAAATCGCCAATTCCACCAATTTCAACATAATTATTATTGCTTTTTTGCTTTCCGTCCGTAATTTTTTTGTTTATGAATTGGATATTCTTTTTTCCGTTGTCTCCTTTGGAAATGGTGTAATTTAAAAAAACAAGTTTAGGGGGGCTTTCTTCATTAACAGTTTCAATATTTATGGTTTTTGTTGAATTACAAGCAAAAAGCATTGTTAAAATAATAGAAAGCATAGCTTTATGGAGTTTTTTTTTCATTACGTCATACATTTACTTATTGCTAATATTTATTCGCACCCCTTCACTATGGCTACTGAATTCTGGTGCATACATACTTTGAATGGTGGTGATGCCATTGCTCATATCACCTGCATTATTAACACGTAAATCGTATTCAAAAACATAAACCCCTTTTGGTAAATAATCGAAAAAGAAGTTGGTGGACGCATCTTTGGTGCTTTCATAATAACCCAAACCGTCTTGCCATTTGTACTCAGAAAGTACATTTATAGGTTCCAATCCAGCGGCGCGCATGTCTTTCATGTGAACGAATTCCATAGCTCTATCGCTGCGTAATTCGATGCGAACACGTACCAAATCGCCCACGTTTAAATGAGTTTCATCCCGATAGCTATCGGGAGTGATTTCTGAAATCTGCTCGCCCGTATCTGTATTCTTTTTAAGGAAGAGTTTTTTGTTTAATTTAAGCGGTGTTTCTGCCGATGTAATCTTATCCAAATCCTCAAAATATTGCCAGTACAAACCACCCCAAGCTATCCCGTTTCCTTTTTTGGTAAGCTGAACCGTTGCCATTTCCGGATTAATTTCTGAAGGATTCCAAGACGTTTTATAATACCCAGTTCCTGCTTCTACTTTCACGTTCTCCAATTTGGATGGCTCGATTTTCTGTCCGCCTAAAACCACATCAACGGCATCGGTTACTGATAACCAATCGCTCCCTTGAAGCAATAGTGCATATACTGCTTCGGTGGTGGCTTTAGTGGTTTTCCATTGGTTGGTTTGCTTGTTTTTTAGTAACCAGATTTTTAAATTATCGATGGTTTTGTCCCGATAGCTATCGGGGTTTTCAATTTCAGAAAAGGCTTCAATTAATAGCGCTTGCGTTTCAATAGGTGCTTGATACCAGTACCAAGAACTCGTGTTCTCTTTCCAATACATCCCTAATTCATCTGAAGTGATGCTGGTTTCTTTTAATGATTTTATGATTACAGACGACGTGATTTTATCATTATTTCTATTAGAAACCAACGCCATCAATCCTTTTGAATACAGTGAACGAGGCAACCAGTATTTTTGGATTTGTGTTTGATAGTATTGTGTGATGTCTTCAACTTCCTTAGATTTTTTAATCTCCGGATAAAAGCTTCGCATGTATAAATAGTGTAATTGGGTGTAGCTTAGATGGTCTTTGTTTAAATCGACTTTGGCATCGTATTTCCGAAGGTCTTTGTATTCTTGAATGAATTCAGTATCTAAATAGTTGATGGCTTTTTGAATCATTTTTGATTCTTCTTTGGTTTCCACTTTAAGCTGTTTTAAATGCCCAAAACCAGTGATAATATGTTGGGTAATATATCGGTTTTCTCGTCCACCATTAAACCACGCCCAAGCCCCAGAATTCATTTGATTGTTTTCCAGTTTGCGTTTTGCCGATTGCAATTCGTTGTTCATTTTATTCAAATCGAATAACAACCCGATGCGTTTTTTCTGTTCGGTTTCACTTTGTGCATCGCGCAACCAAGGTGTTTCTTGAATAAGGATGGATTTCAACTCTTCGTTCTTTTCAAGATTTGATATTAAAGCGTCTTGAGACGCCCATTGATTGAAAACTTCCTGAATTCGTGGGTTGCTATTGGCAATATGGCTTGCCAAGGCATTCGCATAAAAACGAGAAAACGTTTGCTCGTTACATTCATACGGATATTCCATTAAATACGGCAACGCCTGTACGGCATACCAAGCAGGGTTACTCGTCATTTCCAAAGTCAGTTTATGGTTTTTAAGCGTTGTGGACGTATTGTTTTTTAGTTTATCCAACGTAAAGGTTTTGGTTTCGTTGGAGCGAATCCACATCGGCAAGGTTTCAGTAACCAACATGCGGTTGCTTAAAACGGGAAGCGCGTTTTGTTCGCCATCGCTAAATGTGCCAGATTTTGCTATAATTTTGTATTGAACTGCATCGACGTTATCTGGGATTGTTAAACTCCAAGATACTTGTGTATTGCTTGAAGGTGCTACAATAAAAGCCCCCTCTAGCTCCCCCGAAGGGGGCGGACTGAGCAACTTTGCGGAGATGTCTTTTACTGAAATGGCATCTGTTAATATCAAAACCGCTTCTCCAGAAAGTTGTTTGTCCGTTAGGTTTGCAATTTTTGTGCTGATGGTTATTTCATCGCCCTGACGTAAAAATCGGGGCGCGTTGGGAATGACCATTAACTCTTTTTGAGTCACCGTTGTTAAGGTTTTAGTAGAGCTCTCCAAAGTTTTGGTATGTGCCAATAATTGCAGTTTCCATTGTGTTAAAGCTTCAGGCGTTGTAAAACTGAAACTGATATTGCCTTCTGCATCGGTTTGTAACTGCGGAAAGAAAAACGCGGTTTCATTTAGGTTTTTGCGAATTTGAACGGTATCGAAGTTTGGTTTTTCATTTATAACTCCAGAATTATTTGGCGTCGGAAGCGCATTTAAAGTTTCTTTCTTCATTTCACCATATCCAATTACTACCACTTCATCCAAACTTGCATTGTCACTAACTTTCGAAAAAGCAATTGTTTCCATGTCTTCTTCGATTGCAATTCCAGCAACTTGTCCTCTTAATGCTTTTGAAATACTTGCTGCACCTCTAATTCTTATGGAATTATTATATCCAAAATAAAACCCAAACCAATTCAACTGGTCGTATTGCTGTTGTGAATAATTATTATTTGTTCGATTATTGTAAACCCTAAAATTTCGCGTTCCAAAACTTTGGTTGGCATTGCTTCGGTTGGAAGTATAATATGTAGTTTTATCAATCGGATTAAAATCCCAAGCATGTGGTTTAAACTGGTCCAACGAGGCATCGTACATACTTGCCAATAATTCGGCAGATACTTTATCGCCCTGTGGTCCTTTAATTTTAAAGCTCCACGTTTCATCGGTTCCAGGCTGTAATTTATCTCTAAAAGTGGTGGTTTCAATATCCAAATCGGTTTTAGGATAAGGCACCAAAATCATGGAAGTACCCGATTGAAAACTATTGAAAGCAGCAAAACTATAATGTACGGCAAACCCGCCAACATCGTCATTACCAACAGGAATAGAAATGGTTTTTTTATTGTTATTAAGTTGAATGATTTCAGTTTTTACAACTTTATGATCCTTTTCAACCGTTACGGTAACATTCAAGTTTTCTGTTGCCGAAGCCAACGTAACCATAGCTGTTTCACCTACTTTATAAGTCGGTTTACTGGTTGTGATGCTAAATAATTGATTATCGGCTAAGGTGTTATCTTCTTCGCTATACAACGTGGTTTTAATTTCATCCTTTACCAATTGACCGAACTTATCCTTACTTTCCAAAATGATGATATATGCGCCCGATTCCCATTTTTTAATGTTTCCTAAAGCGAGTTCCTTTGATTTTTCGGTATCAAAAGGCTTTTCAAAAACCAATGCACCTTTTTCCCAATTGGCGGAAAGATGTTCGTTGGTATAGGCATCATGCGGAAATAAATTTTTAAAAGCTTCTTCGGTAAAATCCTGATAATCGGGTGCTGCCCAAGGTCTGGGTCTTAAAACCGAGTTCGGTGCTTGCAATTTGTAAATTTTCACAACGCCTTTAGCGGGAACAAATTCGCCATTTAGGTTTTTTGTATCGATGGCAATGGTATGTTCTTTGTTGTTTTTATCAAGTTTCTCGCCCAAAGTCATGGTAGCCACCAACGCATGGTACCCAACATTCACAATAGTTGTCGCGCTTCGGGTTTCGCCATTTAAATCGGTAACATCGGCAGTAATTTCATAGTTAAAAATAGGCAAACTGCTTTTATCGACGCTTTGGTCGGGTTGGGCTTTAAAGGTAATTTCAAAATTCCCCGAAGCGTCCGTTATGCTTTCGCCATGCGTTATTTCTTGGGGTTCGCTATAAATCCATGGACGGTACCAAAAATACCAACGTGGGTATTCTACTTTTCGGTGTACCCTATACACCACTTTGGCATCGGTAATGTTGCTGCCGGCATACGCCAATGCCGTGCCTTTAACGGTAACCGAATCATTCACTTTAAAAGTTTCGGTAACGGGATTGAATTTTGCTTCGAATTTTGGACGTTTGTATTCTTCAACAGAGAAATAATGTTCCAAATTAAAATCTTTTTTGTCGCCATCAAATTCTATGTGATATTCGCCATTTAATCCGCTATTGGGCAAAATAAATTCGCCAGAAACCGAACCAAATTCATTGGTTACAAATTTTAGTTTTTTTATTTCATCGTCATTTACATCATATAAAGTGGCATAAACAGGCTCGTTTGCCACTACTTCCGATTTTCCTTTTTCAGACTTTAATGCAATCGCTTTAAAATAAAGGGTTTGTCCGGGGCGGTAAATGCTGCGATCCGTAAATAAAAAAGCCTTGTATGTTGTTTCCTCTTTTTCGGATTTATAGTATTGGTTTACGTAATAATCGCCAAAATAAGCGGTATCATTAGCATAGGTTACTTTAGCGGAAAGATTTCTGTAACGGTCTGTATTTTTTTCTATTTTAACTTCGCCAAATTCGTTGGTTGTAACATTTTCAGTTGTTAAGCTTCGGCTGTTATTTTCATTATAGCTAAGTGCTACTTGTGCGTTTTTAATGGGTTTTCCATTGTTTCTGTCAATAATTTGCAGTGTTTTGTAATCTTCACTTTCCGTTTCAACCAAAGCCAAATCGGTGACTTGAATGGTGCTAAAGGCGAAGGTTTCCTCATTTTTTGGCGATGCAAGAATAATGTAGGTGCCATTATTTAATTGCGGCACTAAAACTTCGGTACTGTGGTTTTGGTAATCGTTTTCATTTCGAAGTGAGCTATCCCATTCCTTGGTAACCTCCAACTTTTTTATAAATGCCAATTGCTCGTCCTGTCTGTAGGTTTTATTGAATTTTTCTAATTGGTTCCGGGTTATTTTATAAATTTTAAATTGAATAAAATCCAAATTTTTATAGCTTACCAACAAACGGGCTTGTTGTTGAATGGGTAAAAAATCCTCGGTGGTAATTTGTAAAGATTGTTGTTCTATTTGCTGTTTTAAAACTTCACATTTTTCAGACCCTTTACTATTTGGAAATGTGGAAATAACGGTGTTGCAAATCTCAATGGCTTCTTTGGCTTTCCAACGGTTTTCAGTTTTATTGGATTGGTATAGGTTGCTTTGTTGGTAGTAAATCGTGGCAATTTCAAAATCGTATAATCCAGAAACTTCATGTTCTTTCAATTTTTCGCGTTCAGTTTTTAAAACTTTTAAAAGAAGTGCCTCCTTATTGCTAAAAGTCGCATTTTGGTTGACGAATTTTAAACGTTCAATATTCACATCTGCTAACGCAAAAGGTTCAGCGTTATTTATGTGAAATTGGATTAAATCCTGATAAATTTTTAACGCATTCAATTGAAGTGATGTGGAATCTTTTGAAGCAATTTTAAGTTTTGAAAACGTAACAGCATCCCCTAAAAAATCAGGATTGTCAATCTCAAATTTATAAGCAGGTTTGGTAATATTGGTTTCGCTGGTTTTATAGAAATCCAAGGCATTTTGGCTTAAAAAATCGAACAGCGTCGGTCGGTAGATCTTGGAATCTTTTTGAAGATTCAATATATCATCATACTTGCTCAACGGTTCCAATTGCAACTTGGACGCATTTTGTAGTGAGTTTTGGTAATGCACATGGATTTCATCGAACAGGGTTTGTAAATCCCAAGTCCTAAAATCTTTAGAGTCTATTTTTTCAGAAGTTTTGGTGCGGTTATAAAATTGCCATCTGTTTTGGTTAAAATACTGCCAATACAAATTAGCCAAAATACTTTCTAGGATGTTTTTTGTTGGAAACTGGCTAAGCTCTATTTGTTTGTTAAAGTCATCAATTATTTTTAATTGGGCATCTTCTTCCAAAACCAAAGCAAACTTGCTTTTAAAAAGCATTGTTTTAATAAGTTGAGGCGCATTTTTGTCTTTTTCCGCAAGTGCAGAAATCTGTTCTATCACCTTTAAGGCAGATTTTGGCAACCCTTCCATTTCGTGCTTTTCAACGGTTTTCCAAAGTGATTCGTAATTTGCCTCCTGGCCACTGCTTAAGTTAGAAAGCAAAATAATTGTTAAAAAAAATACTGTTTGTCTCATTTCGTTAAATTTGTCACTAAATTACTGTCAAAAGCTATTCCAAAAAACAATAAATGAGTGAATCGCTTATTTTGTTGAGGGAAATTAGTAATTTTTCGTTAAAAAGCAGCTATCCCGTTTGTTAACAAATAATGATATGAGACCACTTATATGCCTACTATTAGTTCCGCTATTATCATTTGGCCAAACTCCGCTAGATAGCATTAACTATTTTTTCAATCAAAAACAGTTTGACAAAGCAGAAACACAATTAACCTCCTATTTAAAAAAATATCCCAAAGATTTAAAAGCCATCGAACTTTTGGGCGATGCGTATGGGCATCAAGAAAAATGGGACCAAGCAATAGCTAATTATAAAGCATTGGTAGAAGCCGACCAAAAAAACGCCGAATACCATTATAAATATGGTGGTGCTATGGGCATGAAAGCTTTAAAAGCCAATAAATTTACGGCGTTGGGAATGATAGACGATATTAGGGATTCCTTTCGTAAAGCTGCCGAACTAGACCCTAATCATATTAATGTGCGATGGGCGTTGGTGGAGTATTATATGAAATTACCCGGTATTTTTGGCGGAAGCAAAAACATGGCATTAAAGTATGCCTATCAACTGGAACAACTCTCGAAAGTAGATGGCTATTTAGCAAAAGGCTATATTTATGAATACGATGAAGAACCGGAACTTGCCGAAAAATACTATAAATTGGCCATTAATCAAGGGGGTTCTTTATGGAGTTACGATAAATTGACCACTTTCTACGAAAAGCAAAAACAACCGGAAAAAGCCTTAGCAAATTTGGAAGATGCCAAAGAAAAGCATAAACGCAATGCGTTACATTACCAAATGGGCAAAATAGCTGCCGAATATAACATCGAGCTACAAAAGGGCGTACAGTGTTTACAAACGTACCTTAAAAATTACTCGCCCGAAGATGGTGTTCCCAAAGCATGGGCGCATTATAGATTGTCGCAAATTTATACACTTAAAAAAAATAAAGAAGCCGCCTTAAAGTACATCGATTTAGCACTTGCCGAATCACCAGACATGAACTCTTTTAAGCAGGAAAGGCAAAAAATATTGAAGCTTTGATAAGGTACAAAGTATTAAGTACTAAGTACAAAGTATTAAGTACTAAGTACAAAGAATAAAGAACAAAGAATATGGACTATGGACTATAGAACAAGGTATAAAAAAATAGAGCTGACACGACCGAGTAAAAGTTCCCCCTTTGGGGGCTAGGGGGCTTTTTATATAATCAACATGGCATCGCCATAACTATAAAATTTATACTTTTCCTTCACAGCTTCCTCGTATGCTTTTTTAATAAAATCATGACCAGCAAAAGCCGAAACCATCATTAAAAGTGTCGATTTTGGGGTATGGAAATTAGTAATCATACAGTTGGCAATACTAAAATCATAAGGAGGGAAAATAAATTTGTTGGTCCATCCCTCCACTTCGTTCAATTCCCCATTTGAAGACACAGAACTTTCAATAGCGCGCATGGCCGTAGTACCTACGGCACAAATACGTCTCTTTGTTTTAATAGCGTTATTGACTATTTCCACTGCTTTTTCTTCAATTTTAAGCTCTTCACTATCCATTTTATGTTTTGAAAGATCCTCAACTTCAACAGGATTAAAAGTGCCTAAACCAACGTGCAAAGTAACTTCGGCAAACTTAACACCTTTAATTTCCAAACGTTTTAATAAGTGCTTGGAAAAGTGAAGTCCGGCAGTTGGAGCTGCCACAGCACCTTCATTTTTTGCGTAAATGGTTTGGTAGCGCTCTTCATCTTCTGGCTGCACTTCTCTTTTAATGTATTTTGGAAGTGGCGTTTCGCCCAATTCGTTCAGTTTTCTACGGAATTCTTTGTAAGACCCATCATATAAAAAACGTAATGTACGTCCTCTTGAAGTGGTGTTATCAATAACCTCGGCAACCAAAGTATCGTCATCCCCAAAATATAATTTGTTGCCAATTCTTATTTTACGGGCAGGATCGACCAAAACATCCCAAAGACGTTGTTCCTCGTTCAATTCCCTTAATAAAAACACTTCTATTCTGGCACCTGTTTTCTCTTTGTTACCATATAATCTGGCAGGAAATACTTTGGTGTTATTTAGAATCAACACATCATCTTCCTTAAAATAGTCGATAATATCCTTGAACATTTTATGCTCAATGGTCTGCTTTTTTCTGTCTAAAACCATCAAACGGGATTCATCTCTATTTTCTGCTGGGTATTCTGCTAATAATTCTTCTGGTAAGTGGAAACCAAAGTGTGATAATTTCATTTGTTGTTTTTATTGTTTGTTATGGTCAAATGGTGCATTCAATAGAATATATCTGCTTTAAATTAAAACTACAATTATTGAATGGTTCATGTAAAAAAGTTTATTTGTCTATGGGTTTATTTGTTTATGAGTTAAAAACCAATACTTAAAATCACAAACGGTTGCAAATATACAATCTGCAGATAGGCGTTGTCAAGTAAATGGATGATTATTATTTGGTTATTTTAAAACCAATGGATTCTAGGTCGTCCCAAAAGGTTGGATACGATTTTGAAACCACCTCAGCATCTTCAATAACGATGGGTGTTTTTAGTGCTAATGGTGCAAATGCCATCGCCATTCTGTGGTCGTTGTATGTTTTAACAGGAACATATTCTTTAATGATGTTCGATGTTGCCAAATGCAACGATTTATCTGTTATATCTACTTGTCCACCTAATTTTTCAATTTCGGTTTTTAAGGCTACCAACCTATCGGTTTCTTTAATTTTTAAGGTATGGAGTCCTGTTAAGTCGCAAGGTATTCCTAAAGCAAAACAAGTGACCGCTATGGTTTGTGCGATATCGGGTGACGATTGAAGATTAACGATTAACGATTTTTGATTAACGAATGAAGATTTTCTCAGAATTATAGAATGATTTTCAAATGTTGTTTCAACCCCAAAATGCTTATAGATTTCCACTAAAGCAGAATCGCCTTGTAAAGAATTTTCTTTGTATGATGACAATGTAATTTCTGTTCCAACCTCACAAAGTGCAGCGATACTAAAATAGTAGGATGCCGAAGACCAATCGGATTCCACGGTTAATGTTGTTGGTTGTTGGTTGCTGGGATTTGGGATTTGGGATTTGGAATTTGATTTTACTGTAATTTTATTTCCAACAAAAGATGATTCTACCCCAATTTCGTCCAACAGACTTAAAGTCATGTTGACATAAGGCACCGAAGTAATCTCACCTTCTAGCGTTAATTCGAGACCATTTTCAAGCTTTGAAGCAATGAGCAGTAAAGCTGAAATGTATTGGCTACTTACATTGGCCTGTAACGATACTTTATTTTTGGTTAACTTTTTTCCTTTTATTTTGATTGGTGGAAATCCGCTATTCTCTACATACTCAATATCGGCACCAAGTTCTTGGAGTGCCTCCACCAAAATTTGGATGGGGCGTTCTTTCATTCGTTTTGAGCCTGTAAGCGTAACTTCCCGTCCTTCTTGAATAGAAAAATACGCCGTTAAAAAACGCATGGCGGTTCCTGCATGATGAATATCTACAATTTCGGAAGATGAACTTAAAGCATCCGTCATCAGCACACTATCATCAGAATTTGAAATATTTTCCAATTTAATTGACGGATAGAGGGCCTGCAACAAGAGTAGCCTATTGGATTCGGATTTTGAGCCGGTGATGTTGATTTTGGACTTGTTATTTACAGTTGAAGGTTTTAAAAGTAGATTCATTTTATTTGGTTTTAACCCTATTTTAACCCTATCAGAGTTTTGAACTCTTATAGGATTGTTTATTTTAATTTTTCGTTGTTATGGTGGCGATCGTGGTCGCGATTGGTTTTTAAATCCAGCTTTTTATCGAAAGCTTTTTGAAGGTCGATGCCCGTTTGGTTTGCCAAACATAACACTACAAACAACACATCGGCCAATTCTTCTCCCAGATCTTTATCTTTATCACTTTCCTTTTCGCTTTGCTCGCCATATCTGCGGGCAATAATACGCGCTACCTCGCCTACTTCTTCGGTAAGTTGTGCCATATTGGTAAGTTCGTTAAAATAACGTACACCGTGGTCTTTTATCCAGTTATCTACTGTTTTTTGTGCGTTTTTAATGTTCATTTTAGGTTTTTTATTTTTAATTTAACCCTTTTAACCCTATCAGAGTTTTGAACTCTGATTGGGTTAAAATTATTCACTCAATTATAAAATCAACAATCTCATTAAAATCTTGTGATTGATTGTGATACAGCTTAAAATTATCAATTCCCCGGTAAAAACCAATAACTTCATCTCTTTTTAACAAGGTTTTTTTATCTGAAATAATGGTTCCATAGGAACTCCAAGCATAAAGTTGCGGACTTATTACAAAGCCATGGTTTGCAGGATTATAATGGATCTAATGAATTAGATTTTGAAAATACTTTTCATTGGTCACGCGCTTTCTCTCAAAAGGTGTTTCAAATAAATTCCCTGTACGTTTATATCTTTTATTAATACCCTGTGTGTAGGCATTAAAAAGATGCGAAAACTGTTTTGAAGCATCAATTATTTTTGGTTTTTCCAGGGTCGAATAGGTTAATTCCGCTTCCTTTATCTCATGTTTGTCTTTTATGCGCAGCATTAAGTGAAAATGATTTTTCAACAAACACCATGCATAAGTATCGGCTATGGGGTTTATATATTTTGCATATAATCTTAAAAAATAATTGTAGCTTTCGGTCTCAAAAAAAACATAACAACTGTTGTTTCCTCTATTGTATATGTAATAATAATGACCAAAATCCAAACTATCTCTTTTTTCCATTTTTTTATTATTACTCAATTTTTTTTTCAATTAACCCTTCCAGGGTTTTAAACTCTTTTTTTAAAGCTAACCCTTCCAGAGTTTTAGACTCTGGAAGGGTTGAACTATTCTTTGTTTTTAGAATCGATTATAATGGTTACAGGACCATCATTTATTAATTCCACTTTCATATCGGCACCAAATTGACCGGTTTGTATTTTTCTTCCAGAATCTATTTCAAGTTGTTGAACAAAGCTTTCGTAAAGCGGCATGGCAACATCGGGTTTTGCCGCTTTGATGTAGCTGGGTCTATTCCCTTTTTTTGTAGAAGCGTGCAATGTAAACTGACTTACAACGATGGCTTCTCCTTTAATATCCAACAAGGATCTGTTCATGACGCCTTCATCATCTGCAAAAATGCGAAGGTTGGCAATTTTGTTGGTCAGCCAATTAATATCTTCTTGGGCATCGTCATCAACAACCCCTAAAAGAATCAAAAGTCCTTCTGAAATGGAAGCCACTTTTTTACCTTCAATGGTAACGCTTGCTTTTAAAACTCTTTGAACGATTACTTTCATGCCCCTAAATCCCCAAAGGGACTTTTATTATAGAACTGATTTAAACTTTTATTTTAAAAAATTTACAAGGTTTTGATCCCGATTGTTATCGGGACTTGCAGGTTAACCGAGTACTCATATCGAACCATTATGCTGAAGTTAATTTTTCCCCTTTGGGGAAATGCCCGAAGGGCAATGGGGCTTATTCCCAAGTATCTGTTCTATAATGGGCGTCTTCACCCTCCACAATTTGCAAATAACTTCTATATCTTGAAGCGGCTATCCCATCATGATCCAACGCTTGTTTTACAGCACAATCCGGTTCGTGCAAATGCAAGCAATTATTAAACTTACAATCTTGTTTTAATTTGAAAATTTCAGGAAAATAATCACCTATTTCTTCTTTATCCATATCAACCACACCAAATCCTTTAATACCAGGGGTGTCAATAATTTTGGCTCCAAAACTTAGATCGAACATTTCTGCAAACGTAGTGGTATGCTGCCCTTGACTGTGCTGTGTTGAAATTTCTTTTGTCTTTATATTTAAGGAAGGCTCTATGGTATTGACCAGAGTAGATTTTCCTACCCCAGAATGGCCAGAAAACATGCTTACCTTATTATGCATCAATGCTTTTACCTTATCAACATTTTTACCTGTTGTAGCCGAAACGCCTATACATTCATAACCAATTTTCCGGTATATGTGTGCTAAAAATTTCATTTCATTTAACGTTTCTTCATCGTAAGTATCCATTTTATTGAAAAGCAAAACAGTTTTTATGGAATACGCATGGGCGGTTACCAAAAACCGATCGATAAAACTGGTTAATGTGGGCGGATTGTTAATGGTTATCATTAAAAAAACCTGATCGATATTGGCAGCTATAATGTGGGTTTGCTTTGATAAGTTTACCGACTTCCGAACAATGTAATTGCTTCGGTCGTGAATGTTATGTATAACGCCAGACACCTGATTGTTATCGGTTTCCAACTCAAAATCCACATAATCGCCCACGGCGATCGGGTTGGTACTTTTAATGCCTTTTAAACGGAATTTCCCTTTAATACGGCACTCGTAAGTCTCGCCCAATTCGGTTTTTACGGTGTACCAGCTTCCTGTGGATTTATAAACGAGTCCTGTCATTCCATTAATTTAGAATAGTACAAATTAACAACTTTTCAATTTAACAAAAAATGTATATTAGCGAGATAATTCAAAAATCAACAACATGAAAAAATTATTATTAGTAATTGGATTCGGACTGGTTTTATCATTAGATTCTTTTTCACAAGTAGAATATAAAGTGATAACCAGCGTAGAATCCATTGTACCAAGCGGATTAGGACGTTCACGAATCGTGAGTGCCAATGAAAATAAAAATTATAAAGATTACACATCTACCCAAACAGAAGATGACAATAGCCGCAATAAATCGGACCGAAGTGACATTCGCGTTAAGGATTTTGACGAAACCAAGCTATTGAATTTTTATAATATTGGTGGCATTCGTTTTCAAAACATTGCAGCCAACGATGCTGTTATTACCTCTAAAATAAACACGATGGTGGAAGAAGGTTGGGACTTGGCTTTTGTAACCAGTGCTGTAGAAAGCGATGCCGGAAAAGACGACGGACAAGGTATTTTTATTACCCGTTATATTTTTAAAAGGAATAAACAACAGTAATATAAAAATTTAGGAAGCTGTCTAAAAAAATACAATGGCCTTTGTCTGGTCGAGCGCAGTCAAGACCTTTTTGATAGTCGAAAAGTTGAAGTTCTCGACTGCGCTACCATTGACAAGTATTTTATATATTTGTTTTTCAAATATTTAAATATCACTCAAATTTTAAAAACACCCCTAAAGTCCCCTCTAGGGGACAATCCATACTTTCAAATTTTCAGTTTCAAATTCTATTTAATTGTCAACAATATCGCTTGATAAATTTTTTTATCTGTTGCCTAGAACGGACAGGATATGTTACTTTTTAGACAGCTCCTCTAAATCTATCCGTTAATAATCTTTTCTTGATGATTAATAGATTCTTGATGGATTGCTTTAAACATTTTCAGAATAAACTCTTCACTCAGTCCTCTAGACTCTCCTTCCAAAACCATTTTACCTAAAATCTCGTTCCAACGTTTGCTTTGTAATACCGCAACGTTTTTCTGCTTCTTAAGAACTCCGATACTATCGGCAGATTTCATTCGCTTACCAAGCAAATCGATAATTTGATTATCAACCACATCAATTTGCGCTCTTAAATTATCAAGTTGTTTGTTATAATCAGCTTCCGGATCGGTTTCTTTTCTAATTTTCAAATCTTTCATAATTTGAACCAAGGCTTTTGGCGTTACTTGTTGTGAAGCATCACTCCATGCATTGTCTGGATCGAAGTGTGTTTCAATCATCAATCCATCAAAATTCAAATCCAATGCAGTTTGGGACACATCAAAAATCATATCCCGTTTCCCTGTAATATGCGACGGATCGTTAATTAAAGGAATGTCCGGGTATTTGTTTTGAAACTCAATGGCCAATTGCCATTCTGGATTGTTTCTGTATTTCGATTTTTCATACGTTGAAAACCCTCTGTGAATCGCTCCAATATTTTTCACGCCCGATTTGTAAATCCTTTCAATACCACCTAACCACAACGCCAAATCAGGGTTTACCGGATTTTTAATCAACACAGGTTTATCAGTTCCTTGCAACGCATCCGCTATTTCTTGCATGATAAACGGACTAACGGTAGAACGTGCTCCAATCCATAACATATCCACATCATGTTCCAAAGCAAGTTTAACATGCGCAGCATTCGCAACTTCGGTACAAATTTTCATACCCGTTTCAGCTTTTACTTTTTGCAACCATTTTAAGCCCAATGCACCAACGCCTTCAAACATTCCCGGACGCGTTCTTGGTTTCCAAATACCAGCTCTAAAATAACTGACATCCGTATTTTTTAGCTCGTGCGCTATTTTTAAAACTTGCTCTTCAGTTTCAGCACTACAAGGGCCTGCAATTACCAACGGATGACTTAAATTCAAATCATCCAACCACGTTCTCATTTCTTTTTTGTTTTCCATAATCTTTTGTAAAAATTCAAAAATCAAATTCCAAATCCCAAAACTTATATCGGGCTACCATTGGAATTTGGCATTTATTAATTGGTATTTATTTTTATATAACTTCTAATATTTAATATAATACTTTTAACTTTAATTTGGGCGTTCCCACAAGGGTCGGGCTTTGCGCTACAAGTCCTCGCTCGTACCTCGCTGTGGGCTTTCCACTTCAATCCCTAACGCAAGCAATCAGCTATTATTCAGCTTTTACTTTTTTTCTGCTACTTTAAATAATTCCTTTTAAAATATCCTTTATATGATTGGTTTCTTTCATTTCATTAAATATAGCATCAAAATCATCACTTTTCATTAAATCCTTAAAATGAGTTAGGTTTAAAATATACTCTTCCAAGGTTTCAATCACATTCTCTTTATTTTGCTTAAAAATGGGCGTCCACATTTCGGGCGAACTTTTTGCCAAACGCACCGTGGAGGCAAATCCACTTCCAGCCATATCAAAAATATCACGTTCGTTTTTTTCTTTATCAATCACCGTTTTACCCAACATAAACGAACTGATGTGCGATAAATGCGATACATACGCAATATGCTTATCGTGTGCCACCGGGTTCATATACCGAATACGCATCCCAATACTGGTGAACAACTCCAATGCTTTTTCCTGAAGCTTAAACGTGGTTTTTTCAACCTCGCAAACAATATTGGTTTTGCCGACAAACAAATCGCTAATGGCGGCACTAGGACCCGAATGCTCGGTCCCCGCAATAGGGTGCATCGCTAAAAAATTTCTGCGTTTCGGGTGGTTTTCTACCACTTTACAAATAGCTTCTTTGGTGGATCCTGCATCTACCACCAAACCGGTATCTGGTATCTTGTCCAAAATGGTTGGCAATAACTTTACGGTAGCATCCACTGGAATACAAACAATCACTAAATCAGCATGAACAAGATCGTCTAAAGTGGCTTTTTTATCAATCAATTTAAGTGATAAGGCTTCATTTAAAGTGGCTTCCTTTCTACTAATACCGTGAATCACCACTTCTGGATATTTCTTTTTAATATCAATAGCCAAACTACCGCCTATTAACCCAACTCCTATAATGTATATGTTTTTCATTCTCCTCTCCCTAACCCTCTCCGAAGGAGAGGGAACTATTACGGATTTTACTTTTTACTGTATTACTCTTTATTTTTTCTATTTTCTGCAACTGAATACTGCGACTGCAAACTCACTTCACCCGTGCAATAGCTTCTTCCAAAACCTCGGTGGAGGCACATAACGAAAACCGAATATAGCCTTCGCCTTTACTCCCAAAAATAGTTCCGGGCGTTATGAATATATGATTGTTTTTCAATATTAAATCAATATATTCTTCCGACTTAACAAATGGTGGCAGTTTTGCCCAAACAAAAAGTCCCGTTGCATTTTGGTCATACGTGCAATTTAATGCATCAGCCAATTGCCATACCAAATCCCTGCGTTGTTTATACACATTATTTAAGGTGACAAACCACATTTTTGAACATTTTAAGGCTTCAACCGCTCCTTTCTGGATGCCGTAAAACATCCCAGAATCCATATTGCTTTTTACCTTCAAAATATTATTGATGTGTTTACTATCGCCAATCACCATACCTACACGCCATCCTGCCATATTAAAGGTTTTGCTTAACGAATTCAATTCCAAACAAACTTCTTTTGCGCCTTCAACCTCTAAAATACTCCTCTGGTTATCATTTAAAACAAAGCTATACGGATTGTCGTTAACAATTAAAATACTATGTTTTTTACCAAACGCCACCAACTCTTCAAAAACATACTTACTTGGTTGCGCACCAGTTGGCATGTGCGGGTAATTGACCCACATCAGTTTTACTTTGCTTAAATCCAATTTCTCTAAAGCCTTAAAATCCGGCATCCAGTTGTTGGCTTCATCAAGCTCATAAAAAACAGGTTTTGCACCTACTAAATTGGTTACCGATTGGTAGGTTGGATACCCTGGATTTGGTATTAAAACCTCATCCCCTTCATTCAAATATGCCATCGAAATATGCATAATCCCTTCCTTACTTCCCATTAATGGTAAAATTTCGGTGGACGGACTTAAATTCACATTAAAATGTTCTTTGTAAAACCAAGCCATGGCTTCGCGCAACTCGGGCAAGCCTTGGTAACTTTGGTATTTATGGGCACTTGGGTTTGAAAACCCCGCATTCAAAGCATCAATCACTTTTTGTGGCGGTTGCATATCTGGGCTACCAATACCTAAATTAATAATGGGCTTGCCACTTGCAATAAGAAGGTTTACCTCTCTCAATTTTTTTGAGAAGTAGTATTCTTCAACGGTGTTTAATCTGTTCGCTGCTTCAATCATTTTTTGGCATTTTTATATTCGCCCAAAACTTTAAATCCTTGTGCCATAATATCTATAATGGATTTTGCTTTTTTAAATTCCTCATAAGTTTCAAAAGTAACATCCACAAAAAAGGCATACTTCCAAGGTGTTTCAACAATGGGCAACGACTGTATTTTTGTTAAATTGAGTTTGCAATCGCTCATCACATTCAAAATAGCCGCTAAACTGCCTCGTTTATGGTCGGCTTCAAACCGAACCGATGCCTTGTTTATTTGGTTTTCCGGCACTTCGGAATTGTTGCGCTTTACAATTACAAAACGGGTTTCATTATGTTTTATGGTCTGGATGCTACGTGCCAAAATATCCAACTCAAAAATTTCGGCAGCAATAGTACTCGCAATAGCCCCTACGTTTTTTAGTTGTTTTTCCTGAATGCGTTGCGCTACTTCGGCGGTATCCTTATCTTCAATCAACTTAATATGCGGATGCAGTTTAAAAAATTCCATACACTGTAATAACGCCATGGGGTGCGAATACACTTCCTTGATTTCCTTAATGTTCTGATTGGGCAATGCCATTAAATTGTGCTGGATATCCAAATAATGTTCGCCTACAATGTGCAGCCCAAATTTGTTGATCAACGCGTAATTCGGGATGATAGAACCCGCAATGGAATTCTCCAAAGCCATGATAGCAGCATCACACTCTTTGGTAATTAAAGAATCGACTACGCGGTCGAATGTTAAACATTCTATAGCGTCAACAGGCTTGTCAAAAAATTGCTGTGACACAATATGATGAAAAGATCCTTTTACGCCCTGTATGGCCACTGTTTTTATCATATACAAAAAAAAGTCCCGATTTTCATCGAGACTTAGTATTAAAATTTATGCTTATAAATTATACATACAAGGTCTCGTTTTTTCTAATAAAGAAAAAATAAAATCCGCTAAAATATGTATAAGTTGCTGTTGCCTTCATAATTATGTGGCTAAAGTAATTAATATTTCAAGAAATCAAAACAGGATAAAACCTTTTTTTCATATTTATTAAAAGTTTTAAATATTTTACAGCAAAACTTACATTACATTGGATAATCATTATTTTTGGATAAATAATTTTAAACATGTCGATACAGGTAGAAGGTATTTCGAAACTTTACGGAAACCAAAAAGCATTGAACAACATCTCTTTTAAGGTGGAGAAACCAGAAATTGTTGGGTTTTTAGGACCCAATGGAGCCGGGAAATCCACTATGATGAAAATTTTAACAACGTATCTTGACGCCAACGAAGGTTTGGCCAAAGTAAATGGCTTTGATGTGAGTGGCGATAAGCAACACGTACAGCAAAGTGTTGGCTATTTGCCCGAGCATAACCCGTTGTATTTAGACATGTATGTTAAGGAATATCTAGCCTTTAACGCCGATATTTATAAGGTAGGGAAACAACGTATTGAAGAGGTTATTGAGCTTACCGGGTTAACTGCCGAAGCCCATAAAAAAATAGGACAGCTCTCCAAAGGGTTTCGCCAGCGTGTTGGGTTGGCAAATGCGATGTTGCACGATCCTGAGGTTTTAATTTTAGATGAACCTACCACTGGCTTGGACCCGAATCAATTGGTGGAAATTAGAAACCTCATCAAATCCATTGGTAAAACTAAAACGGTATTTCTTTCCACACATATTATGCAGGAAGTAGAAGCCATGTGCGACCGTGTGATTATTATTAACAAAGGAGAAATTGTAGCGGATAAAAAATTAACGGAACTACGCGAAAGCAAAGAACAAACGGTAATTGTGGAGTTCGATTACCGGGTTGAAGATGTGTTTTTATTAAAACTACCAAAAGCAAAAACCGTTGTGAATACGCATAATTTTGTTTATGAAATTACATTTGCCACTGCCGAAGATATGCGCTCGCATGTGTTTGACTTTGCGCACGACAATAAATTAAAAATTTTACAGCTCAACCAAAAAAATGCGAGTTTGGAGGCGCTTTTTAGGGAGTTGACTTTGAAGTAATGGTGGGTTTTTAGTTGTGATTTTTTCATTATTAAGCCCATTAATTATAATTACAGCAACATCTTGTTTAGAAAAATAAAACTGTGAATAAAATTTGTGAAAACACATTCAAAAAATTTAATTTTAAAGGTTGTACTTCCTGTAACGATTATTTCTTTCGAGATTTTCACTAAATGGTAGTATGTTGCACCAGTTGATGCACCAGATTCTGTAATGATTGGATTTCCTTTACCCTATTTTTGTGAAGGTTGGCACACCTCAGGTTCTGAACAATTTTTCATCTTAGAATTTTTATTTGATTTCTTTTTATATTTCATGTTTTGGCTTCTAATAATTTATTTGATTAATGGATTTATAGTGAAAATTCAGTTCAGTAAAATATTTAGAGTTACATTACTTGTAATTGCATTTTTACTTTTATTAACTAATGGAATTTTCACTTTTATGCCAGAAAACGTTTTTTCAATAAAAAGAGAATTCGGAATAGAAATAAAAGAAAGTCAATATAAGTTTATTTGGCAAAATATTTTAAGACCAGAATTAAGATAAAAAATCCGGGTAATAAATACGATGTGGAATTTGCCAACTGAGGTAATTATCATATTGAAAATTAAATATTATCTGATAAGTGCTTTAAATAGCTGATAGGCTGCGTTAGGGATTACCCATACATTTTATTGTTGATTTGGAAATCGTGAATGCTTCGCTTTTGAAGCGGTATCCTTTTTAAAACTTAGGAAAACGAACTTTGGACAGAACTGAAAATTGGCAGATTGCTTTGTCGTGCCTCCGCCTTGACGTTTTAAAAAGATATAACGGAAAGCCCGACCTCCCGATAGCTATCGGGATGGTAACGCCCAAAATTGTATTGAAAATATGACCAAAATCATCTTTACTAAAATATCTAGACGGTAATTTTGCAGCATCATATTTTAAATTATTAACAAAACCGCATTGTTTTTCGTTAAAAACATCTTAATCGATTATCTTTGCTACACTACAAAAACAAGACATGAGTAAAGGAATTTATGTGGCTACCATTGAACCTAACAGCGGAAAATCTGTGGTTGTTTTGGGTTTAATGCGCATGCTTTTAGGGAAAACGGCGAAAGTTGGTTATTTCAGACCCATTATTGAAGATTTGGATTCGGGCGAAATGGATAACCATATCAGTACGGTTTTATCGCATTTTGAGATTGATATCAATTATAAAAAAACATACGCTTTTACCAGAAATGAGGTACTTGATTTGTACAATCAAGGAAAATCGGGTGATGCGATTGACGAAATCATTAAAAAATACAAATACCTTGAAGAACGTTTTGATTTTGTTTTGGTTGAAGGCACGGACTTTTCGCACGAAAACTCCAGTATTGAACTGGATTTGAATATTTTAATTTCAAAAAATTTAGGTCTTCCGGTTATTATCGTGATGCAGGGAGATAAAAAAGATAATAAGGAAATTGCTGATAGCGTTCAATTGGCGTATGATACTTTTAGAAATTCTGTGGATGTGCTGTCGATAATGACCAATAAAGTAGACCCAAAAGAAGTTTCAACCTTAAAAACGCTTTTGCAGAAACGCATCCATATTGATACGGATATTACGGTTATCCCTAAAATACATTCGCTATCCAGCCCAACGGTTAAAGAGGTTATTAAATTACTGGACGGGAAAGTGCTTTTTGGAAAAGACATGCTAAACAATCTTATTGATAATTTTAGCGTGGGCGCTATGCAATTGCGCAATTACCTAACGCATTTAAAAGAGAACGGTTTAGTTATTACGCCTGGTGATAGAGCCGATATTATTTTAGGGGCTTTACAGGCCAACATCTCTAAAAATTATCCGAAGATTTCTGGGATTATTTTAACAGGTGGACTGATTCCCGAAGAACCTATTTTAAAACTTATTGAAGGTCTTTCTAGCGTGGTCCCCATAGTCAGCGTTAAGGATGGCACGTATTCCGTTACCAATCACATTGGAAGTATAAAGTCTAAAATATACGCTGAAAATACCGAGAAAATTGAAACGTCCATCTCTACGTTTGATATACATGTGGACACCGATAAATTGGCAGACCATTTAATTACGTTTCAATCGGACATATTTACACCCAGAATGTTTCAGTACAATTTATTGCAACGTGCGCTTAAAAATAAAAAACACATTGTGTTGCCCGAAGGTTATGATGAACGTATATTACAAGCCGCAGCACGATTGATAAATGCACAGGTTGTTGATTTAACGCTTATTGGCGAAGAAAGCAAGATTAAAGAACGCATTGAAAAATTCGATATCCCTTTAGATATCAACGATATAAATATTGTATATCCGCCAACTTCACCACACTTTGATGATTATGTAAATACGTATTATGAATTGAGAAAACATAAAAACGTTAATTTGGAAATGGCACGGGACGCCATGTCGGACGTGTCGTATTACGGCACCATGATGATTTATAAAGGGCATGCCGATGGTATGGTCTCTGGCGCGGTGAACACCACACAACACACTCTGCTTCCGGCATTGCAGTTTATAAAAACGAAGCCAGGGGTAAACATCGTATCGTCCATTTTCTTTATGTGTTTGGAAGATCGGATTTCTGTTTTTGGAGATTGCGCCATCAACCCAAACCCCAATGCTAAGGAATTGGCAGAAATTGCCATTTCATCGGCACAAACCGCGAAAGGATTTGGCATTGAACCAAAAATCGCTATGTTATCCTATTCGTCTGGAGCTTCCGGAAAAGGCGCTGATGTTGAAAAAGTGAGGGAAGCTACCGAAATAGTTAAAGTCCAAGAGCCAACCTTAAAAATTGAAGGCCCAATCCAATACGATGCTGCTGTAGATATGCGGATAGGAAAAAGCAAATTGCCAGGTTCTGAAGTTGCTGGTCGTGCAAGTGTATTGATTTTTCCAGATTTGAATACGGGCAACAATACCTACAAAGCGGTACAAAGAGAAACAGGAGCATTGGCAATCGGACCCGTTTTACAAGGATTGAACAAACCTGTTAACGACCTAAGTAGGGGCTGTACCGCAGACGATATTTACAGCACCGTTATTATAACCGCCATTCAAGCACAAGACATTTAAAACATGCAAGTACTTATATTAAACTCTGGGAGTTCGTCCCTAAAGTTTCAGTTATTTTCAATGCCCCAAGAAACCATTCTGTGTTCGGGCATCATAGAGCGCATAGGGATGGACGATGCCCTTTTCAAATTTAAAACGGAGAAAAATTCCATTGAATTTGAATCCAAAATTTTAAACCACAAAGCGGGATTAAAATTAGTGGCCGAACATCTTTTGGATAAAAATACAGGCATTATAAAAGCTCCCGAAGACATCGCTATTGTGGGTCACCGTGTAGTACATGGCGGTATTTATTTTAGTAACACCACCGAAATAACACAAGAAGTTAAGGATAAAATAAAAGAGCTGTCTTCTTTGGCACCACTACACAATCCTGCGAATTTGGAAGGTATTGAAGTTGCCGAAGATATATTTCCTACCGCCAAACAAGTGGCTGTTTTCGATACGGCATTCCTTCAATCCATTCCGGAAGTCGCTTATAAATACGCCATTCCTAATGAGTTTTTAACCAAACACCACATTCGGGTGTATGGTTTCCATGGCACAAGCCATAAATACGTTTCAGAAAAAGCGATTGATTTTTTAGGTAAAAAGGAATCGAAAATCATTACCATCCATCTAGGCAATGGCTGTAGTATGACCGCTGTTAAAAATGGTAAAAGTGTGGACCATTCCATGGGATTTTCGCCGTTGGGAGGTTTGATTATGGGCACGCGTTCTGGCGATATTGACCCAGCCCTTACCTTCTATTTAGCCGAAAAACTAAACTACGATTTAAACGATATCAATACCATGTTGCTTAAAAAAAGTGGGATGTTGGGACTTACGGGCTTTAGCGATTTGAGGGATATTGAAAGTGAAGCGGCGAAAGGAAACAAAGATTGCATATTGGCTTTACAAATGAATGCGTATCGCATAAAAAAATACATTGGTAGTTATGCCGCCATTTTAAACGGATTGGATGCTATTGTTTTTACAGCTGGTATTGGCGAAAATTCAAACTATATGCGCCAATTAATTTGTGAAGATCTAAACTTTTTAGGCATTCAACTAGATATGGATAAAAACAATAAGCGTTCCAAAGACATTCGAGCGATAAATAAGGAAGGTTCCAAAACCAAAATCTTGGTAGTGCCAACCAATGAAGAATTGGAAATTGCCAAACAGGCGGTAGATTTAATTAAAAATTAACTTTCCTTTATAGAGCTGTTCAACATTTACAATGGGCGGATGTGTTATAGCAATAACATTCCCCGTACCGGATATGGCACCTATTAGGGATTGCTGCGGATTTACAATGATATCGTTTGAGCTTCGATTCCAAAATACCACATTTTGGGCCATCAGATTTTGCGCTTCAAAGCGCGACGTACCTGCTGCCAAGGTTATATTTAAGTCGGTTGTTTTTCCTGATACAAAACAGTTTGAGATGTTATTGAATACAGCGCTGAAAGAGTTGTTGTCTATTTGCAGTCTGAAATTTCCGTTGGTAAAAGTATCTGGAGCATTATAATCTTCCGCTAAAATAGTTAAGCTTGGGTATGTTAAAACCCCATCCGAACGCACCTCGTATTGTGTGGAGCTCCGTATTTCGGTTATATTTGGTGCTGTAACATATACTTTGGTTATTCCATAAGTGCGTACATAATTGCAGCTATTGTTATCGGTAAGAATCAATTTTCCGTCAACAACAATAGCTTTTACATCATTTAACAAATTTTTACCGGTTTCAACAACAACTTTTTGTTCCACACCTTCTTTAATGATGAGTTCAATATCCCGATTCACTAAAATTTTATCAAAAACTGGTACTGAAACTTCCTGCTCAATGACGGTTCCCGTAGTTTGAAAACAATCGCCTGCATTTTCACTATTACAGGAAAATAGTAGAATTAAAATAAATATGTTTAATAGTTTTTTCATTTTTTTTGTCATTCCTGAGGATGTAGAAATCTGTTTTTATGTTTTTAGTTTTTCATCATGAGATTCCTGCTTGCGCAGGAATTTACAAGCGAACGCCAATACCAATTTCTACCGCTTCAGCTTTTGCCCCATGCGATTTCAGCGTTATAGCACCAAACCATTTTTCGTTTATATAACGTTTTAAGCCCAATCTCAAATAGGTTCTTCCTTCAAAATCAAACGGATAATACACATAATACCCTATCTGCGTTTCTAAAGATGTTTTATTGATAAACAATTCATGGCCTACAAAAACCCCCACACGTTTATAATCTTCATTTCCCGACACATTTTCCTCAGGAAACGACACGCTTTTGTAATAAATAAGCTCTTTCAAAAAGTTTGAAAAAAACACATCGGATCCAAATTGTAGCGCACTTTTAACATTGATACGCTTATCGGCATACGCAGAAACTATATAAAATGGAAACTGACCACTACCAACTACATCGCTTTCATTAACACCGCCTCTAAAAACTACATTGTATTTTATGGGTTGGGTGAATGTCTCTTTTTCGCCATCGGCAATCGTGGTGATATAAGCTGGTTCCTCATCCTCTAAATTATAAATAACCCCCAAATTTAAAGTAATGGAATTTACGCTGGCATTGGGCGCCTTTACATTCGCATTGGAATAATGGATTAAAGAAACCCCGGCCTGCAACCCGAAGTTATCGATAATGCGCTCCTTTTTATAATTAAGCATCATCATGGTGCTGCTTAAAAGATGCGTACCAAAAGCGATATTTCTATAGTTGGCTTCTTTATCGTATGGTTTTGGCGTGTACCCAATGCCTTGACCGATTCTGAACATGACATTCCGATTAAAAAAATAGAAATTATAATGCGCGTAAAGCGATGTATTGTTTCCCAACACCTCATTTTTAAGGTCTTGATAGATAAATGTAAAACCATAATCGGGATAATTATAACGCTGTTCCCAATCGTTAAACCCATACGTTTTTTTGTTCCAACTTAAAATAACACCTTCCGGATGCCCGTTTATTAAATGCAGAATATCATTATTGTGCAATGCGATGTTTCCTTTGAAATAGTTAACATCTACGTAAGAGGTCTGTTGTTTTTCTTGTGAAAAACCAAATAGTGTTGATACTAAAAAAGTGTAGGTTAAAAATGGCTTCATGAAGGGTTAGCTGTTAGGCAAAAATAACGGAATATTTAAAACAACTGTGATGCAATCGCTTTTATATTATCACTTTTTCCCATAGAGTAGTAATGTAGCACTGGCACACCAGCCGCTTTTAATTCTTTGGATTGCTGGATGGCGAACTCAATACCAACCTGCCTAACCGCAGCGTTGTCTTTACAACCCTCAACGGCATCAATTAAATCTTGCGGTAAATCTATTTTAAAAACCTGTGGTAATATTTGTAAATGGCGCTTTACGGCTATGGGTTTAATTCCCGGAATAATGGGTACATTTATACCTAGTGCTCTTGCTTTATCTACAAACCCAAAAAACTTAGTGTTATCAAAAAACATTTGGGTAACTATATAATCGGCACCTGCATCCACTTTCTCTTTTAAGCGTTTTAAATCGGTTACTAACGAAGGCGCTTCCATGTGTTTTTCAGGGTATCCCGCAACCCCAATGCAAAAATCGGAATTATGCTCCACCACCACATCATCATGCAAATACTTCCCTCTGTTTAAAGCAGCTATTTGCGCTACCAATTCGCTGGCAAAACAATTGCCCCCTTCTACAGGTTTAAAATAAGCTTCATCTTTCATGGAATCGCCACGTAAAGCCATCACATTATCGAGTCCTAAATAATGGCAATCCACCAAAACATATTCGGTTTCCTCTTTTGTAAAACCACCACAAAGCAAATGCGGAATGGCATCAACGCCATATTTATGCATAATAGATGCGCAAATTCCCACCGTTCCCGGGCGCATACGGGTAATGCGTTTATCTAAAAGTCCGTTGCCCTTATCAATATAAACATACTCTTCCCTAGAGGTTGTTACATCAATAAAAGGCGGATTAAATTCCATCAGCGGGTCTATATTGTTATATAGATCCTGAATATTTTTACCTTTTTGCGGTGGAATAACTTCAAAAGAAAACAATGTTTTCCCGTTTGCTTTTTTTATGTGATCTGTTACTTTCATGAGCCTCCCAAACCCCTCCAAAGTAGGGGCTTTAAACAAGTATTTTAAATTTCTGTCTTTAGGATTTAAACAATACATCCCAAAGGGACTTTTTAATTGTTAATCCTATTATTATTTTGGGCGTTACTACTCGCTTATACCTACAAGGTTTTTAGAAACCTTGCAGGAAACGCTCGCAGTCGCGCTTTCCGCTATATCTTTTTTTCGTGCCTCAAAAAAGGATGCCGCTTCAAATGCGAAGCATTCACGATTTCAGATTTATCAAAATAAAATGCATGAGTAATCGCTAACGCAAATTAAAGCAATAACTTTTTAACGGCTTCATAATCTTCTTCATATTCCCAATAAATCCATCTCCCATCAACATAATCGGTTAAAATATATTTTTCACTAACCGATTTTATTCTCCTACCCTAACCCCTCCGAAGGAGGGGAACCAAAACCGCAATCGCTCTTCACCTAGCCTTTTTTGATCGCTAAATATGTCTTTTCATATTGTTTTTTTACCAGACCTCACAGGTTTTGAAAACCTGTGAGGTCTAAACTGCTCATTGGCTCCTCCCCTTCGGGGAGGCTGGGTGGGGATTACTCCTCCGCAATCACTGGATGCAACCACTTTCTAGCCTTCTCCTTAGTGATGCCTTTTCTAACCGCATAATCGGTTAGCTGGTCATTCGTAATTTTTCCTAAGCCAAAATATTTTGCTTCTGGGTTTCCAAAATAATAGCCCGAAACCGCGGCGGCTGGCCACATGGCCAAACTTTCGGTTAGTGTGACGCCAATAATTTTTTCAACATCCAACAGACTCCAAATGGTTTCCTTTTCCAAATGGTCTGGACATGCGGGATACCCCGGCGCCGGACGAATACCTTTATAACTTTCTTTTATTAAATCGTCGTTTGTTAGGTTTTCATCTGTAGTATAGCCCCAATGCTTCGTTCGTATTTGTTTATGTAAATACTCCGCTAAGGCTTCTGCAAATCTATCGGCAATGGCTTGTGCCATTATCGCACTATAATCGTCTTCTTTAGCTTTATAACTATCGGCCAGTTCTTGTGCGCCAAAAATAGCAACGCAAAACGCACCCATATAATCGGTTTTCCAAGTTTCCTTTGGCGCAATAAAATCGGCTAAAGCAATGTTAGGAATCCCTTCTCTTTTACTTAATTGCTGACGCAACGTTCTAAAAACGGCTATTTCCTTTCCTTTTTTCTGAATGGAAATATCATCATCATGAATCGTATTTGCTTCAAACAATCCGAAAATCGCTCTTGGTTTTAATAATTGCTTCGCAATAATGTCTTCAACCATGTCTTGAGCTTCTTTGTAAATAATGGTTGCTTGCTCACCAACAACTTCATCAGTTAAAATATCTGGGAACTTACCATGTAACTCCCAACTTCTAAAAAACGGGCTCCAATCTATAAAAGGCTCTAATTCTTTTAAGCTTAATTGCTTTAAAACTTGAATACCCAATTCGTTTGGCTTTACAATTTCAGATGTTTCCCAATCTATCTTATATTTTCTTTTTCGGGCTTCATTAATTGAAATATATGATTTCTCTTTGCCACGTTTTAAAAACTTTTTGCGAAACTCATCGTAATCCTTTTTTAAATTTGCCACATAGTCGTTGGCGCTTTTCTTGTTCAATAAATCGCCAACCACTGTTACCGCTCTCGATGCATCGTTCACATGAACCACCGCATTTTTATATTGTGGATCAATCTTAACAGCGGTATGTGCTTTTGATGTGGTGGCACCTCCAATAAGTAATGGCAGCGTAAAATTTAGGCGTTCCATTTCTTTTGCCATATACACCATTTCATCTAAAGACGGGGTAATTAACCCAGACAAACCTATAACATCTACATTATGCGCTTTTGCCTCGGCAATAATTTTTTCAGGTGGTACCATGACCCCTAAATCGACAATTTCGTAATTATTGCATGCCAAAACAACACTCACAATATTTTTACCAATATCGTGCACATCACCTTTTACCGTTGCCATCAATACTTTACCTATGGCCTGTTGAAACTCTCCTTTTTCAGCTTCAATAAACGGATTTAAATACCCCACTGCTTTTTTCATAACCCGTGCCGATTTTACCACTTGGGGCAAGAACATTTTTCCTGCTCCAAACAAATCGCCGACCACGTTCATCCCAATCATTAAATGTCCTTCAATAACATCAATAGGTTTTTCGGCCAGTAATCTGGCTGCTTCAACGTCTTCAATAATAAAGGCATCAATACCTTTAACCAAAGCGTGCGTTATTCTATCTTGAATCGGGTTTTCCCGCCAAGATAAATCGACCCCTTTTTCAACTTTAGACCCTTTTACGGTTTCGGCAAAGTCCAATAATCGTTCGGTGGCATCATCACGCCTGTCTAAAATAACGTCTTCTACGCGCTCTAATAAATCCTTTGGAATATCGTCATAAACCTCTAAAAGTGATGGGTTTACAATCCCCATATTCATACCCGCTTGAATGGCATAATATAAAAACACCGAGTGCATTGCTTCGCGCACGCCATCATTTCCTCGAAACGAAAACGACACGTTACTTACGCCACCACTTACACTAACATTGGGTAAATTTTGTCGAACCCAACGTGTAGCTTCAATAAAATCGATGGCATTTCTTTTGTGTTCATCCATTCCCGTTGCTACAGGAAATATGTTTAAATCGAAAATAATATCTTCTGATGGAAAGCCTACTTTATTGACTAAAATATCATACGACCGCTTTGAAATTTCAATCCGTCTTTCATAATTATCAGCTTGCCCAACTTCATCAAACGCCATAATTACCACGGCAGCTCCGTAGCGTTTTACAAGTTTCGCTTCCGCAATAAATTTTTCTTCTCCTTCTTTTAAGGAAATGGAATTCACCACACACTTCCCTTGTACTACTTTAAGACCCGCTTCAATAATCTCCCATTTAGAACTATCAATCATGATAGGCACACGCGAAATATCAGGTTCGGCAGCAATTAAATTTAGAAAACGTACCATAGATTCCTTGCCATCTATGAGGCCGTCGTCCATATTAATATCAATAATCTGTGCGCCGCCATCTACTTGATGACGTGCCACTGCTAAAGCTTCATCAAATTTTTCTTCTTTAATCAATCGTAAAAACATACGCGAACCAGCCACATTGGTACGTTCACCAACGTTTATAAAATTGCTGTTTTCGTTTAAAACCAAAGGTTCTAAACCAGAAAGTTTCATGTATTTTTTTTGGTTTATTTTCATTTTTTATCTCTTTTAGACCTACAAGGTTTTGAATCCCGATAGCTATCGGGGCTTGCAGGTCTTACATCCACATAATCAATTATTTATAATGCTCTACTATTGGAAATGGTTCATAAAAATGATGCAATAATTTTTTCCATTCTTGATATTCTTCGGGTTTTCTAAATCCGATTTCATGATCTTCAATGGTTTCCCAATTCACTAACAATATATATTTATCTTCCTTTTCCAAACATTTCTTCAATTCATGGGATATATAACCTTTCATTGAAGAAATTATCTTTTGAGCTTCTTGAAAATTCTTTTCAAAATCTAAAGAAAGACCAGTTTTTATGTTTAAAGTTGCTACTTCTAGAATCATGATTACTGTTTTGGTTTAGACCTGTCAGGTTTTAAAAACCTGACAGGTCTATTGAGACTATGCTTCGACTGCGCTCAACGTGTCAGCTTTCCTAGGTTTATATTTTGCAGCAATATTTGCAATGACTTTTATATGTTCTGGGGTGGTACCGCAGCATCCGCCAATAATATTTATCAAATCTTTCTTTAAGTATTCTTCAATTTGCTCGCCCATTTCTTCGGGCGATTCATCATATTCCCCAAAAGCATTTGGTAATCCCGCATTTGGGTGCGCTGAAATAGCAAAATCAGTTTTATTGGCAATGGCTTCTAAATGCGGTTGCAATAAATTAGCTCCCAAAGCACAGTTAAATCCAATAGATAATAATGGGATATGCGATACCGAAATTAAAAAGGCTTCGGCCGTTTGACCTGATAATGTTCTACCAGATGCATCCGTTATTGTACCACTAAGCATGGTTGGGATTTCAATCTTCCTTTCATCCTTAACTTCTTCAATAGCGAATAATGCTGCTTTGGCATTCAAGGTATCAAAAACGGTTTCAACTAAAAGCAAATCAACTCCACCGTCAATTAACGCTTCAACCTGTTGTTTGTAAGCAATACGCAACCCATCAAAAGTTACGGCTCTATAACCTGGGTCGTTTACATCGGGCGACATACTTGCAGTACGGTTTGTGGGCCCGATAGAACCTGCAACGAAACGTGGTTTATTTGGTTCACGCTTTGTAAATTCATCAGCAACTTCTTTGGCTATTTTAGCGGATTGAAAATTCAGTTCATACACCAAATCTTCCATTTGATAATCTGCCATAGCAATGGTTGTCCCCGAAAATGTATTGGTTTCTACAATATCGGCGCCTGCTTCAAAATATTTTCCATGTATGGTTTTAATGGCTTCGGGCTGTGTAAGCGACAACAAATCGTTGTTGCCTTGCAATGGCGTTGGGTAGTCCTTAAAACGTTCGCCCCTAAAATCTTCTTCAGTAAATTTATATTGCTGAAGCATCGTTCCCATAGCACCATCTAGCACTAAAATACGGTCTTGTAAAGCTTTATGTATGTTTGACATTTTTGATGTTTTTTTATCTAAATGTCATCAAGAAAAGTAAAAGAAATACTTTTCGTTATCTTTCCAATATTCCTTAAGAATACGCGTAGAACGTAGCACCTTTCCTGAAAATTCGGGAGGTTGCCAAGGTTTCAACGGGTCTATTCCCTCTACCTTTCTTGATAACACTATAATACGTTTATGAACTCGTGTGCAAAAATACTAACTATATTTTTGTTATCCATACTCCACAAGGTCTTTTTTAGCTTGCAGAAATAATTAAGACTTTATTTAATACCTACCAGGTTTTTAAAACATAAGTGTTCGGAAGTTGAAAATTTTTGATAAACCGTTCCCCTCCTTGGAGGGGCTAGGGGTGGGTTTTATATTTTTCATCTCATTTACAAAATGTTTCTATTAATTTACCCACCCCTAACCCCTCCCAAGAGGGGAAATAAAACGTGTTTAATTTCAAATTAAAAGGTTTTTATCCTTTTTTTGTCAATATTTTGTCTTCAGACCTCACAGGTTTTTAAAACCTCTGTGAGGTCTTGAAAACTTTATAAATAAGCCCAGACCATCATTGTTACTCCTGATAACCTCACTGATGTCTATTTTAATTTCGGATTTGGTGAATATAAATATTTAAGGCGGCATCCTTTTTTGAGGCACGAAAAAAAGATAGAGCCAAAAGCAGGAAGAAACCCCAATAAACAAACCATGAGATAGGGTACAAATTTTTATTACTTTTGAAACATGCAGAAAAAGATTAAAACCATTATTGCACTGTCGTTAATTCCGCAATATTTTTTGGTAAAATGGGCAGCCCATTATCCTGAGTTTATAGAAAGGTATTACAGCAATGGTTTTTACCAATATGTTTCCAAACTTTTTAGATATACTTTGGGTTGGATACCGTTTTCGTTTGGCGATTTGGTATATGCCATCGCTATTGTTTATATTTTAAGATGGATTTATTTAAACCGAAAACGCTTGCGGAAAGATACCGTACAGTGGGCTGTTGATGTGGTAAGTGCGGTGGCAATTGTTTATTTCGCGTTCCATTTATTTTGGGGACTGAACTATTACCGCTTGCCGCTACATAGAAGTCTGGGTTTGGAAGCAGATTATACTACGGAGCAGTTAATTAACGTTACGAAAAATTTGATTGAGAAATCGAACGGCATATATACGGAAATAGCTGGAAACGATACGTTAAAGATTGATATTACGCATAGCAAAAATGACATTTTGGATATGGCTCCTTTGGGATATGCTAATTTAAAAAACACCTTTCCAAAATTAGAATACCACCCAAAAAGTGCCAAAAAATCGTTGTTCAGCTATCCGTTAACCTATATGGGTTTTAGTGGTTATTTAAACCCGCTGACCAACGAAGCGCAGGTTGATGGGTTGATTCCCGTTTACTTGTTTCCAACCACAACATCACACGAAATGGCGCACCAATTGGGGTATGCCGCCGAAAATGAGGCCAACTTTATTGGGTGTTTGGCCGCTATAAATCACGACGATATTTATTTTAAATACTCAGGTTACACCTTTGCGTTACGCTTTTGCCTAAACGAAATAGCGAGACGCGATGAAGTGTTGTTTGACGAACTTTACCAAACCGTGAATAAAGGCATACTGAACAATTACAAAGAAGCGCGCGATTTTTGGGATGCCCATGACAACCCCTTGGAACCTGTGTTTAAAATGACTTATAGTTCGTTTCTTAAGGCCAATAAGCAAACGAAAGGGATGGATAGTTACAGCTATGTGGTGGCGCTTTTGGTTAATTATTTTGAAAATAAATCCATTGAGTAGGGATTTAAAAAATAATAGCCACGAATGTACCAATTTAGATAAAATAGAGTAAAAATCACACCTTCTTAGAAGGTGGCTTTGGATAACCCCCATAGGGGGCGACAGAGACATTGGTCAAAAATCA